>WHTS01000132.1 GCA_009377585.1 Betaproteobacteria bacterium | reverse complement strand
TCAGCGCCGGACTACGGATCTACGACATCCGCGACCCGTTCCGGCCCGAGGAAATAGCGGCTTTCCTTCCCGAAACGCCGGAAGGCCAGCGCGGCTGCCGTATCAGCGATTGCTTTGTCGATGACCGCGGCATCATCTACGCATGCGATCGCGCGAAAGGGGGGCTGTACATACTCGAATACACGGGCAAGCAGCCGCTCAATTGATGCTAATGTGCCTGTCCGCCGATCACATCCATCATCACCGGTGCGCTACGAGCAGATTCACAACGTTCTCGGCCATGGTCTGATGGCTGCGTTTGCCTGGTGGCGGCGCCATTTCCTCGTAGGGCACGAAAAGGTCACGTCATGAATCTGAGCGAGTACGCACGCTACGACGCGCTTGGCCTGGCCGAACTGGTCGCAAGCAAACAGGTTTCGCCGAAGGAGCTGGCCGAATGCGCCGCGGCGGCCGTCGAGGCGATCAACCACGCCGTCAATGCCGTGGTCGAAACCTACCCCGATCGCATCGAGGGCCTGGACGAAAAGGCGCTCGGCAACGGCCCCTTTCGCGGCGTGCCGTTCCTCATCAAGGACGTCTACGGGCATGAGGCCGGACGCAGGATCGAGTTCGGCAGCCGGCTGTGCAAGGACATGCGCGTGGCTGCCGACACGCACGTGTTCGAGCTCTTCAAGGCTTCCGGGGTCAACGTGCTGGGCCGCTCCGCCGCGCCGGAGTATTCGATGGCCGGCACGACGGAAGGCGCGCTCTACGGCAATACGTCCAACCCCTGGAAGGAAGGCTACTCCGCGGGCGGCTCCTCGGGGGGCGCCATGGCGGCGCTGATCGCAGGGATCGTGCCGATCGCCCACGGCACCGACATCGCCGGCTCGATTCGCATTCCGGCGAGCTACTGCGGTGGCGTCGGCCTGAAGCCTTCGCGCGGGCGCGTTTCGTACGGCCCCGCGATGGACGAGAACGGCTTCGGACTGGGCCAGAATTTCGTGCAGACAAAGTCGGTGCGCGACGCGGCGGCGATGCTCGATTGCCTCGCCATCGCGCAACCAGGCGATCCATTCCTCATCCCCGGGCCGCCGAAGCCGTACGCAGCGCTGGCGCGGGAGAAGGCGCCCCCGCTGAGGATCGGCTGGTCCACCGACGGGCTCATGGGCCTGAAACCCGACCCGGAGGTCGTGCAGGCCGTTGCGGCAGCCGCAGGGCTGCTCGCGGAAATGGGTCACACGGTCGTCGAGGAGAGCCCGGAGACGATCGGCGTCGAGGCGATGTCGAGCATGGCGAACATCTGGTTCTTCGGCTTTCATCTGCGGCTGGAGGATTTTTCGAAGCGCAGCGGCCATCGCATCGGTCCGGACACGCTCGAGTCGGCAACACTGACGATCTACGAGCACGCGAAACGGATGACTGCGGCGCAGTTCCTCGAATCGACTGCCGTGCTGAACTCGGTGCGCCGCAAGCTGGGCCGCTACTTCACCCGTTACGACATCTGGCTGTCGCCGGCGACCACGCGCGCCGCCGAACCCTGGGGCAACTACGGTCTCGGCAAGTCTGGCCTGACCATGGGCGAGATCGCGGAGAAGGTGTTACGCCCGACCTGCCAGTTCACGCTGCCGCACAACATCATGGGCACGCCGGCGATCTCGCTGCCGCTGGCGGTGAATTGCGCCGGGATGCCGATTGGCATCCAGCTCGGGGCTCGACCCGCGCAGGAGCATCTGGCGCTGCAGCTCGGCTCCGAACTGGAACGCGCGAAGCCGTGGGCGCAGCGCGTGCCGACGCTGCACGTTTCGCGCCGCCGCTAGGAGTCGCGCGGCTTGTCGAGGCGCTGTCGGATTCGGTTGCGTTTGGGTGTATGGTGCGCATAGTAGCCATCCGGACAAGCCGACGAATGGAGATATGTTGCCCATGCCTAACGCGCGCAATGTCATTGGCAAATCCCACACGGCGCGTGCGGCCCTCCTCGGATGCATGCTCGCGTGCAGTTCCTGCACGATCGCTGCCGGAGCCGCTGTTTCGTATCCCACGAAGCCCTTGCGGCTGATCGTTCCCTATCCACCCGGGGGCGGCTCTGACATCATGGGCCGGGCCATCGCCGAACGTCTGTCGCAGCAGCTGGGATATCAGGTGATCGTCGATAATCGCGGCGGCGCGTCCACAGCGATCGGCGCCGACCTTGCTGCTCGGGCGCCGGCGGACGGCTATACCCTTCTCGTCGGCACGATAACCACGCTCGCGGTGAATCCGAATCTGCGTGCGAAGCTGCCGTACGATCCTGTTCGAAGCTTCGATCCCATCACGCTACTCGCATCGCAACCTTACTATGTGGCGTTAAACCCCAGTGTGCCTTCTCGCTCGGTCAAGGAACTGATTGCTTACGCAAAGGCCAAGCCTGGAGAGCTTAACTTCGGCTCGCCTGGCGTGGGCTCAGGGAGCCATCTGACGGGTGAGCTCTTCAACAGCATGGCGGGAACGAAGATGGTGCATGTAGGCTACAAAGGCGCCGGGCCTGCGGTGATCGATCTGGTGGCCGGTCACACTTCCCTGATGTTCGCCACGCTCTCGACGGTGCATTCATTGTTTCAAGCGGGCAAGCTCGTTTTGATTGGGGTTACCACTTCCAAGCGTTCGCGGGCTATGTCCGATGTGCCGACTCTCGCGGAATCGGGCCTGCCCGGTTTTTCAATGCGGTCCTGGAACGGGCTTCTCGGACCGCGCGGCATCGCGAAGCCGGTGCTGCAAAAGCTGAACGCCGAAGCCGTTATCGCTCTCAAGAACGCTGAATTCACCAAGCGCTTGTTAACCATTGGCTTCGAGCCCGAGCCCACCACGCCGGAGGAGTTCGCGCAATTCATCAAAGACGAGATGGCCTTGCATGCGCGCATCATCAAGACCGCGGGGCTGAAAGTCGAGTAGTCAGTGGGGAAGGAGGACAGAAAAGAACATGGCGGCGACGAGCCATCCGATTCACTACCGCATTCATCCTTCTCACCCCGAAGCGCACCTGTTCGAAGTCGAGCTGACGCTGCGGCAGCCCGATCCGGGCGGCCAGCGCTTCAGCCTTCCGGTGTGGATCCCGGGAAGCTACATGATCCGCGAATTCGCCCGCCATATCGTTCGCATCCAGGCGCGCTGCGGGCGCCGGCCGGTCGAGTTGGAGAAGCTCGACAAGCACACCTGGCGCGCCGACCCTTGCGCGGGATCTCTCGTCGTGCGCTACCAGGTCTACGCCTGGGACTTCTCCGTGCGCGGTGCGCACCTCGATAGCACGCACGGCTTCTTCAACGGCACCAGCGTCTTCCTGCGCGTCGAGGGCCAGGCCGAGCAACCGTGCCAGGTCGAGGTCGAAGCGCCGCGGGGCGCCGCGTACCGCCGCTGGCGGATCGCGACGGCGATGACGCCGGCGGGTGCGCGAGCGTACGGCTTCGGCGCGTACTCGGCAGCGGACTATGACGAGCTCATCGATCATCCGGTGGAGATGGGTGAGTTTTCGCTCCTGAGCTTTCGCGCGCACGGTATTCCCCACGAGGTGGCGATCACGGGCCGGCACGATGCCGACACGGATCGGCTCGCGCGCGATCTCGAACGCCTCACCGAGCACCACATCGATTTCTTCGGCCGTCCCGCGCCGATGCGCCGCTACGTTTTCCTGGTCACCGCGGTCGGCGAAGGCTACGGCGGTCTCGAGCATCGCGCCTCGACCGCGCTCGTGTGCAGCCGCCACGATCTGCCGCTGGTCGACGGCTCGGAGGCGCAGGAAGAGCGTTACCGGACCTTCCTGGGGCTCGCCAGCCACGAGTACTTCCACACCTGGAACGTCAAGCGTATCAAGCCGGCCGCGTTCACGCCCTACGATCTCTCGAAGGAAAACTACACGCGCCTGCTGTGGGCGTTCGAAGGCATCACCTCGTACTACGACGACCTCGCGCTGGTGCGCACACGACTCATGACGCGCGAGCAGTACCTGCGCGCGCTCGCCCGCACGATGACGGCAGTGCAGCGCGGCAGCGGCCGGCTCAAGCAGTCGCTGGCCGACTCGAGCTTCGACGCGTGGATCAAGTTCTACCGCCAGGACGAGAATGCGCCGAACGCGATCGTCAGCTACTACGCCAAGGGCTCGCTGGTGGCGTTGGCGCTGGACCTGACCGTGCGCAAGGCAACCGGCGGCCGGCACTCGCTCGACGACGTGATGCGCGTGCTCTGGCGCGAGTACGGACGCACCGGACGCGGGGTGGACGAAGACGCGATCGAACGCCTGGCGGAGCGCGTGACCGGCGTGCGCCTCGATCGCTTCTTCGATCGTGCCGTGCGCGGCACCGAGGATTTGCCGTGGGAACCGCTGCTGCGTGCCTTCGGCGTTCGCCTCACCGTGAGCGCCGCGCAGTCCAACGCCGATCGCGGTGGCGGCAAGCCCCCCGAGAAAGCGCAGGAACGCGCCGTGCTCGGTGCACGTGTCGACACCGCAGGCGGCGAGGTGAAGCTGGCGCAGGTGTTCGACGACGGCGCGGCGCAGGCCGCCGGATTGTCGGCGGGTGACATCCTGGTCGCGCTCGACGGGCTGCGCATCACGCCGTCGAACTGGGAGCAGGTGGTGGCCCGCTATCGGCCAGGCGCCGTCGTACGTGCGAGCGCGTTTCGCCGCGACGAGCTGATCGAACGCCGCGTGCGGCTTCATGCCGCGCCGCGCGACACTTGCTTCCTTTCGATCGACGAGCGCGCGAGCCGTGCCCAGCGGCAGTTGCTCGATGGCTGGCTCGTTCGGCCCGAGCGCAGCGCGGCCGCACGGCCTGCCCGCCGCGGCAGGCGGCGCGCGAATACGAACTGAGCAGCCAAGGAGCAGCCATGTCTGCAATAGCCAAACTCCCGCGCTTCGTCGTGTTCGTATTCGACGCCCTGCGCCGCGACATGATCACCGCGGAGCATATGCCGCGGCTGCGAGCGTTCATCGACGAGGGCTGCGATTTCCCTTCCAGCCGCTGCGTCTTCCCCTCGGCCACGCGCGTGAACGCGGCAGCGCTCGCCTGCGGTGCAATGCCGGAGGTCACCGGCGTGATCGCCAACCAGTTCTTCGATGCCCGTGTCTACGCGGACAAGCTGTTCCACACCGGCCGGCACGACGACATGCAGGCGGCCGAACAGGCCTACGGCGGGGCATTCGTGACCGCGCCCACGCTGGGCGACGTGCTGGCAAGCCATGGCCACAGCGTAGCCGTCGTCAGCAGCGGGTCGGCAGGCACCACGCACTTGCTCAATCCGCGCTCGGCCGTGCACGGCCACGTGACGCTGTGTCTCAGCGACTGGCGGCGCTCGTCGCCTGCGCATTACGCTGACGGCATGCTGCGCCGGCACGGGCCCATTCCCGCGGCCGCAAAGCCGAACCTGGCACAAATCCGCTTGCAGATGGACATCATCCTGGAGAGCGTCCTGCCCGAGCTCGCACCCGAGGTTCTGCTCGTGTGGTTCTCCGATCCCGACTCGACCTACCACCAGTGCGGCATCGGCTCGCCGGAAAGCCTGGCCGCGATCGCAAACGCCGATCAGCAATTCGGCCGCTTTCTCGACCTCTGGCGCACACACCCCGAGCGCGAGCGTTGCACCGTCGCCGTATGCTCCGATCATGCCCAACTGAGCGCCGAGCGCCGGGTTCGGCCGAAGGAAGCCATGCGTGCTGCCGGGCTCGCCGTGGGCAACTTTCTCGATGCGGCGACGCCCTATGCCGGCAGCGCCGGCTACTACGGCGCCATTCGCGTCGCTGGAGGCAACCTGGAAAAACTTGCGCTGCTGGCGCAATGGCTGCAGGAGCAGCCCTGGTGCGGGCACGTATTCACGCCCCGTGGCGACGGCGTGCGCGGCAGGGTCCCCGGCACGCTCGACCGCAGCCTGCTCATGCTCGAACACGCGCGCGCGCCGGAACTGTACTACACCATGCGCGCCGACGACGCACCCAACCGTTTCGGTCTGCCGGGCACCTGCTGGTTCGCGTCCAGCGAAATTCCCGATGGCGGCGGCACGCACGGCGGTTTGCATCGCATCGAGATGAACAACCTGCTCGCGCTGCAAGGCGACGGCTTGCGCCAGCGCTACCGCTCCCCCTGGCCGGCGAGCCAGACCGATCTCGCGCCAACGCTGCTCGACATGCTGGGTATCGAGGCGCCGGCGCAAATGACCGGCCGCGTGCTCGCCGAAGCGCGCGGGAGTGCCGCGGAACCGCCTCCCGTCGAAACCCGGGTATGCGACGCGCAGTCGGCGCACCATGCGCAATTCCTGCGCTTGTGGCGCGTCGGCACAACGACTTACATCGACCAGGGATGGGTGGCGGGCTGAACCGTCGCCGCCTTCCCGCACACACCGAGGAGCGAGGCCATGGCCGAGCGCGATTCGAGCGGAACCGGGCCGGTCGACATCCCCTTCACCCCGGGATTTCCACCGGGCGTGGGTCGTGCGCACCCGGTGCATCCGAGCGACACGCTGGTGATGGACTGCAATGTGCGCGTCCCGATGCGCGACGGCGGCTGGATCGCGGCAGATGTCTATCGGCCACGTGCGCACAGCCGTCATCCGGTGCTGCTGGTCGCCTCCGGGTATCCGAAGAAGCTCGACCACCTGCCCTCCAATCCCGCGTACCGTTTTCGCGAAACCTCCGACTTCGAATGGTGGGTCGCTCACGGCTATGCGATCGTGCGCACCGACGCCCGCGGCACCGGCGAGAGTACGGACGGCCAGTGGGACTTCTTCGGCCCGGGCGAGCAGAGCGACCTCTACGACAGCATCGAGTGGGCTGCGGCGCAGTCGTGGGCGAACGGGCGCGTTGGCATGCTGGGGCAAAGCTACTTCGCACAGGTGCAATGGCTCGCCGCGGTCAATCGGCCGCCGTCGCTCGCGTGCATCGCGCCCTACGACGGCCTGGTGGACATCTACCGCGACCTCGCCTGGCACGGCGGCATGTTCAGTCAGGACTTCGTCGCCAACTGGGCAGCACGCCAGATCCATTTGAACAACCTGCCATTCGAGCCGGCGCCGCCGGGCAACGTGATGCGCTTCGACGTGACCGGCGAGCTCATCCGCCATCGCCTGGACGGGCCGTTCTATCGCGCCCGCTCGGCCTTCTGGCGCCTGGACCAGATCGCGGTGCCGGTGTACTCGATCGGCGCCTGGGAAAAAGTGCGCCTGCACACCCGCGGCAACGTGCTCGGTTACGAGCGCATCTCGCACGTCCCGCGCAAGCTCCTCATGCTCGGCGGCGACGCGCAGGCGACTTTTCATACCGAGCCGCTCATGCGCGAGCTCGAGCGCTGGTACGCGCGCTGGTTGAAGGGCGCCGACAACGGCATCGAGCGCGAGCCGCCGGTGCGCATCTACGTCCAGGGCAAGAACCCAGGCTTCCGCGACGAGAATGAATGGCCCATCGCGCGCACGCGGGTGACGGAGCTCTACCTTCGTCCCGATGGGTTGGGACCGGAGCCGCCGGCGAGCGAGAACGAGCGCTCACTGGAGTATCCGCGCAACGACTTTCTGCGCGACATGGGCGCGGTGGTCTTCGAAACCGCGCCGCTCGATGCCGATATCGAGGTGACCGGCCCGATCAAGCTGGTGTTGTTCGTTTCCAGCGATCAGCCCGAAGCGGACATCGCGGTCACGCTCGCCGAGCGGAGCAGCGCGGGGTCGACGGTGGTCACGCGCGGTTGGCAGAAAGCCTCGCAGCGTGTGCTCGAACCGAGTCTCAGCACGCTGCTGCGTCCGTTCCATCCGCACCAATCGGAGGAGCCGCTGGTCCCGGGCGAGGTGTACGAGGTCGAAATCGAGATCTGGCCGACCTCGTGGCGTTTCGCCCGCAGCAATCGCATCGCGCTTTCGATCGCCAACGGCGATCGCACGCACTTCTACGGTTTCAAGGCCGGCCGCGACAGCTACCACTTCGGCGGTCGCTTTCCTTCGCGGTTGCTGCTGCCGGTAATCCCCGCCTAGCCTTCTGCGGTGATCCGCGACGCGCGTACCTACGCGACGGCCGGCGCGGAATCGATTCTGTACGCGCTGCCGCGAACCGCTACAATCGGCCGGCCCCGCATCCCTTCGAACACCAACCGACGTGTCCACTACCCGCTCGCCGCGCGCGGCGTCCCGCGCGCCCGGGATCCATTTCAGCGAAGCCGCCGGTCTGCGTCATCTGCACGTCGGCGGCAGCGCCATCCAGAGCGCGATGCGCCTGGATGCACCCGATGACCTCGCGCTCGCCTACACACGGGCGATGATGGCGGGCCTGCTGTTCCATCCCGAACCGCGCGACGTAACGCTGGTCGGACTCGGCGGCGGCTCGCTTGCGAAGTACATCTTCCGCCAGCTGCCGCAAACCCGCATCGTCGCCCTGGAAGTGGACGTGCGCGTGGTCGCGGCGGCGCACCGGATGTTCCAGCTCCCGCTCGGCAAGCGGCGCCTGCGCGTCATCGTGCGCGATGGCGCCCAATACGTCGCCGCACATCCGGCGAGCACCGACATCGTCTTCCTCGACGCCTTCGTGAACCACCGCCAGGCGCCGTCGATCCGCACCGACGCCTTCTATCGCTCGGCGCGCCAGGCGCTGCGCCGAGACGGCGTGCTGGTCGTGAACTACATGAGCGACGATCCGGGGCTGCGCGCGTACCTGCGCCGCCTCGCGGCCGCCTTCGACGGCCGCCTGGTGTGCCTGCGTGCGATCGGCGAGGACAACGTCATCGTATTCGCCTTCGCCGACGATCCTGGGGTCGTGACGCCCGCCAGCCTGGCCGGCCGCGCCATCGCACTCGAACGCCGGCACGAACTGGAGTTTCGCCGCTTCGCCGAGGGCATCCGACCGCTCGACCGCGTCCTGGTCGATCGCCGCCCACTGCTTCGCCGCAGCGACCCGGCGCGGGTCAAAGCCAAGACCCGGTGATCAAGCCGTGCGAGGTCGGGTGCGCCGGCGCGCATCCCAGCGCGTTGCCAGCGCGATGCCGGAGAGAATCAACCCGAGTGCGGCCAGCGCGCTCGGACGCAAGGGCTCGTCGAGAAACAGCGCACCCGCGCTCACGGCTACCACCGGGCTCATGTAGTTCACCAACGACATGAACGTGGGCCCGGCACGCGCGATGAGGCGAAAGTAGACCAGCGTCGCGATTGCGGTCGGTCCGATGCCGAGCCAGATGCAGGTGGCCAGCGCGGCCGCGTCCGGGCGCAGTGCGAGCGGATCGTCGAGCGCGAAGGTGACGATCAGCATGGCGCCGGCCGCCAATGTCGTGGTCCAGGCGGCCGCGACCAGCGCGTGCGTGGGCGGCATGCGCTTGGTGACGATGGAGTTGCCGGCATAGCACAAGGCCCCGCCCAGGCAGGCCAGCTGACCGAGCAGCGCGGTGCCGGTGCCGCGCCATTGCCGCAGCGCCTCGGGACCGAGCAGGACCGCAAGCCCCGCGAAGCCCAGCACGAAGCCGATCAGCTTGGCGGTCGTGATGTGCTCGCCCGCAACGAAGCGGTGCGCGAGCAGCAACGTCGCCAGCGGCATGAAGCCGACCAGGATTCCGGCCAGGCCGCTGTCGACGCTTTGCTGACCCCAGGTGATGAAGAAGAACGGCAGGCAGTAGCCGAGCAGCGCCAGCACGCCAAAGTAGCGCCAGGTGCGTGCGTCGCGCGGCGTGGGCAACTTCAGCAAGCGCATCGCACCGAACAACAGGGACGCACCGAGCGCGATCCGGATCGCCACCAGCGTCAGCGGCGTGATCGAGCGGAGCGCGATCTCGATGAAGAAGAACGACGAGCCCCACATCCCGACCAGCGTGAGGAGCAGGATCCAGTCGACCGCGTCACGACGCTGGCTCATCTATGCCTCGTCCTGGTTCGGCCTCCGCCGAGCGACCCAATCCGTCGTTCCCGCGCAGGCGGAAACCCGGAAGAAACGCAGTTCCCTGGACTCCCGCCTGCGCGGGAGTGACGGCCCGTCACGTGCATCGAAGCGTTACGTCCCGTAGCGTATGGGCGATTGCATCTGCTTGAGCGCAGCCAGCGCGCTGTAGCAGGCGAGCCAGGCGGTTTTCGGGTTCTCCGGCGAAGGGATATTCTGCAGCGTGATCGAAATCTCGCCGGTCACGGCCTTCACCGTGATGACGTGCGTGTTGCGCACGACGTGGGGATCCGCCACGACCACGAGCCGAGTGCGATCGAAACCCACGCCGGCCATCGACAGCACGGCCGCGATGTTGACGTTCTGCGGGAAATGCTTGACGCCGGCGCGCGCTGGCCCGTCGTAGAGCACGAACGGTTGTTCCAGCCGATCCAGCTCGACGCCGAGCGCTTCGACGAAGGGGATGCCGTACCAGGCGCGCGGCGGCTTGGCCGTGCGGATCACGACTTCGTCGGCGCCCGCAATCACCGCGGCCTTGAGCGCGTCCAGCGCGCCGATGCCGCCCGAAGGCACGTAGAGCAGCGCGCCGCTCGCACGGGCGGCGGCTTCCAGCCGTTGCCGCAGCACGTCGTCGGCAAGCGCGCCGGCCGAAAGCACGATCAGCGCGATGCCGGCGGACAAGACCCTCTCGGCATGTGCCCCCACCCAGGCGTGCGCGGCCGCTTCCACGATCGCATCCGGACGCTGCGCGATGACCGTATCGAGCTCGCTCGTGAACGCGATCGCGTGTTCCTGCGCGAGCCCGCGGCACGAGGCGCTGCCTTCACGCCCGACGAGACCCATCACCTCGAGCTCGCCCAGATCGCCCTTGCCGATATGCTCGAGGATCAGCCGCGCGATGCATCCGCCGCCGATGATGGCAATGCGCATGACGTTCCTTTCCAGCGTGTGAATTCCGCTATCGTCGCTCAGAGTCGCAGCGCCTGGCAACGGCACCGCCCCTGGCCGCAAATGCCCGAAGCGCTAATCGGCTTGCAGCCAGAAGGTCACCGGCCCTTCGTTCACCAGCGCGACCTGCATGTCGGCGCCGAACGCGCCGGTGGCTACCGTGGCGTGACGGCTGCGGACTTCGTCCACAATTCGGTTGAATAGACGGCGGCCCTCCTCGGGTACAGCCGCGCTGGAAAAGCTCGCGCGCGTTCCGCGGCCGGTATCGGCCGCAAGCGTGAATTGCGGAACGAGCAGCACGCCGCCGCCGATGTCGGCCACCGAGCGGTTCATCCTGCCCTGCTCGTCGGGAAAAACGCGGTAGCCGAGAATGCGCTCGGCGAGCCGCCCGGCCTGGGCGTCGCCGTCGCCGCGCTGCACGCCGATGAATACCAGGATGCCGCGCTCGATAGAGCCGACAGCTGCACCGTCGACCGTGACGCTGGCGCGGCTCACTCGCTGCAACAGTCCGATCATCGCATTCGCTTGTCCACTTGGCCGCCGCCGGGGACCGCGATTGTAGCGGGCCGCCAAAGCTGGGAAAATGGCTCGATGGAAAAAATCGTCCCGACCGAATACGTGCAAGCGGTCCAGCAGTTGTTCGACGAGGCCATCGAAGCGGTCGGCCTCGCCAAGCAGTGCAAGGAAGTCGACGACCTGTGGGCCACGCTCGCGGTCGCGCTGCTCAAGCTCGATCTCGCGTCGAACTTTATCGAGCAGCACCAGCCCGGATTCATCAAGGAAGTGAACGAAGCCAAGCAGCGGGTTATTTCGGCGCTGACGCCGAAGCACTAGGCGCTGACGCCGAAGCAACTATTGATCGTTCCGTATTGGACGACAGTCCAATACGGACGCGACGCTCCCCTCTCCCCCCGGGAGAGGGGTTGGGGGGTGAGGCCGGGAATTCGCGGACCATGGTCCGCGCCGGCCGAACGGCATCGGCCTGCATGCCGATGCGCGCACTGCAAGTGAGGGACGAGCGTGACATGAAATAGGGAACGCTCGATAGGCGCGCTGCCGATCGTCCGACGCGCCGGTCGCCAATCCGTCGGAGAATCTTACGCAGGAGACAAGAGGGCGCCCTGCGTTTCGCGCAAGGCCTTGAGCGGCCTTCGCATTGCCGCGGCGGCATGTCAATTGCTTGGTCGCCCGAGCTCAAACAATTCGTCGCCCGGATTCTCTGAATGACCGCTACAGCGGAGGATGCCTCCGGCATACCCCTGCGCCCGGTCGCGGTAGCGATCTGGGCGCTGTTGGGCTGCGTTGCCGCGATTCCGGCGGCCTCTGCACAAGCCTTCGATCCCGCCAGTGCACAAGTTTTGCAGGCCTATTCCCCGCCGCTGGATGCGTCCAAGACGGACGCGGCGCGAGCCGGGCTCAACCTTCTGTTGCCGAACCTTCTCGCCTTTCCCGATCTGCTGCCCAATCCGCCATCGGGCAGCTCCGGTTTCGACGCGTCCTTCGGATTTTACGGATCGTTCACGATCTCGGCCGGCGGTGGTGGAGGTTTCGCGTTCTATTCGAGCGCCTTCTTTGCCGCGTCGGATGCCGATCTCGCCGCACTCGGCAATCCGGTCACGTTGAGCGATGCGATCCTCAACGTGAGCGCGAGCTTCGCGACCGCCCGCGATTTCGTGATCGGACCGGACCCTGCGAAGATCGATACGTCGGACACCGAGCTATCGATTTCGGGCGCTCTCACAGCCAATGCGACACTCACCAAGTCAGGCTCCGGCACGTTGGTCCTGACCGGCGCGAACGTATGGTCGGCGGCACCCGTTGTGGAGGAGGGCACGCTGAAGGGGCCTGCGGCCAGCTTGCAGACGCCGATCAGCAACGATGGCACGGTCGAATTCATGCAGGCGACCGACGGCGCCTATGGGCACGTGATATCGGGGTCCGGCTCGGTCCGCAAAACAGGACCTGGGGGCCTGACGTTAAGCGGTGCCAACGTCTACGCGGGCGCCACCTGGATCGAGCAGGGACACGTCGCACTGCTCGGCGCTGGCAGCCTGGGCGCCGGTTCGGTGTCCATTGCTGCCGGCGCGACGCTCGATCTCAGCGCGGTAAGCGGCGATCGCGGCATCGGCGCGCTGAACGGGGATGGCGCGATCGTGCTGGGAAGTCATCGGCTCGATGCCGTGTCCGCCATCGATAGCACATTCGGCGGCGTGGTGTCGGGACCCGGCCTCTTCGGCAAAAGCGGCGCGGGCAAACTCACCCTCACCGGTGCTATTGATCGTTCCGTATTGGACGACAGTCCAATACGGACGCGACGCTCCCCTCTCCCCCCGGGAGAGGGGTTGGGGGTGAGGGACGGGCGTGACATGAAATAGGGAACGCTCGATAATACGTATAGCGGCGCCACGATCGTCACCGCAGGCACGCTCGCGCTTGGCGGGTGCCGGCCGCCTCAACGTCCAGACGGCGCTGCGGATGAACGCGGGCGCAACGTTCGACATCAGCGCAGCCGATGGCGAGCGTTCGGTCGGTTCGCTGGACGGCGACGGGACGATCGTGCTCGGCAGCAATGCCCTTGCCGTGGGCAGCGACAACACCGACACTGTATGGCACGCCTGGGCATGGCGGATGCCTCCGGCGGCGCCGGCAGCTCGATCGCGGCGAGCAGTGTGCAGCTCGCCTTCGAAGAATCGACCACGTCGGATGCACGGGCGATCTACGCAGCCGCGCTCAGCGCAGCCGGCATGGATTCTGCGGCGCAGTCGAGCCGGCATGGTTTCTGGCTGCGCGGCTTCGGCGGCAGCGGCCGCATCGACGGCAGCGCTAGGGCGAGCGATGCGTCGTTCCGCTTTTGCCGGCCTGGTCGCCGGCTACGATCGGGCACTTGGCGAGCATATTCGGCTCGGCGCGCTCACGGCGTACTCGAAGCCCAGACTCACTCAGGACAATCCGGAGCTTCGCAGCGAAGCCGATTCGTACCAGCTGGCGCTGTACGGCCGCTTTCGCGACGCAAGGCTGCGCATCGACGCGCTCGCCGGAATCGGCGCAGCCGCTATCGACGACCGGCGCGTCGTCCGTGTGGGCGGGCTCACCCGCGTCGCAACGTCCAGCTACGATGCCAGGACGGCATCGGCCTACGCGGAAACCGGCTACGCCTTCGGGGCGAGCGTGATCGTCGAACCGATCCTGGGCCTCGAATGGTCTCGGCAGAAGAACGACGGCTACACCGAAAACGGCGCCGGCGCATTCAATCTGACGGAACCGGAACGCCACATCGATTCGCTCAAGTCGTCGCTCGGTGTACGGGTCCTGCGGACATGGCATGGCACGGAAATGCAAACGACGCTGGAGGCCCGGGCAGCGTGGGCACACGAGTTTCGCTCGCAGTCCGCAATCAGCGCCCGCTTCGCCGCGGACGCGACCGAGACCGCGTTTTCGGTGCCCACTCTGCAGACGCCGCGCAATAGCGCAATTCTCGGCGTGGGTATCAGCGTCGCCTCCGCCAAGGCGGTCAGCTTCTATGCCGATGTCGGCGCCGAGCTGAGCTCCGGACAGCGCGTGCATGCGCTCGGCGCCGGAATGCGCTATCGCTGGTGAGCAAGCGCGGCGCTTTGTCGGCCTGCCCGGGATCGTCGGCGCTATAATCCTTGCACGCAATCAACCTTCGGCGCACTGACATGGCAATGAATTTGTTGCGCCTCATCCAGGTGGCCGATCTGCACCTGGGCGCCGGCCACGAACACCATCTCGATAATTGGCGCAAGGTCATCGCCTGGGTGGCGCGCGAGCGGCCCGACATGGCTGTCGTGAACGGCGATCTGATCATGAACGACCCGGACTGCGAGGCCGATCACGCCTTCGCGCGTGCCGAGGTGGACCGCATTGGAATACCCTGCCGCTTTTTGCCCGGCAATCACGACATCGGCGACAACGTGCTGTCCGGCAAGATGGCGCAGCGCGTGAATGCCGAACGGGTCGAGCGGTTTCAGCGCTTCTTCGGCGAGGATCGCTGGGCGTTCCAGACCGCGGGCTGGCATTTCGTCGGCGCGAATTCGCAGTTGTTCGGTAGCGGCGGTCTGCCGCTGGAAGCGAGCCAATGGGACTGGCTGGAAGGCGCGCTCGACGAAGCGGCCGGCAAGCCGATTGCGCTATTCACCCACAAGCCGCTTTTTCTCGATCACCCCGGCGAGGCCGATCACGAGGATCCCTCGCAGCGCCAGTCCTGTCTCGATGCCGCCAGCCGCACCCGCCTGCTCGATCTCGCCCGGCGTCACAACGTGCGCGTGATCAGCACCGGGCACAAGCACCAGACCCGAACCTTCTCGCTCGATGGCATTTACTACTTCTGGGGACCGTCGACCGCGTGCGTAAACGGCGCTCCGAGCGCGCTGCATTGGGGCACGCGCGAAGTCGGCTTCATCGACTTCCGCTTTAGCCCGGAGGGGTTCGAGCACCGTATCGTCGGCGCCGATTTCCTTTTCCGGCACGAGAACTACGTTCGCAAGCTGAACGCCGGCGAGTAGCTCCGCTTCTCCGGACCACCCCGTCCGCGACCTAGTCGCGTCCCGCCCCTCCTCGACGAGGAGGGGAATGTTTCGGCTTTCCCCTCCGCTCATGCGGCGATAGGCAGGCAAGTCTTTCGCTTTCCCCTCCGCTCATGCGGCGATAAGCAAGCAAGTCTTTCG
>WHTS01000131.1 GCA_009377585.1 Betaproteobacteria bacterium | reverse complement strand
TCAGCAACCGCCTCAACATTGCATTGGGGCTGGACGATCCGGAAAACCTGTCGAAGGTGGACCCGGAGCTGATGGGCATGCTCGAGGCCAAAGGGTCAAGAACCGGTTAGAACGAGCGCCGGCATCGCCGAATACCGTTTCATGCGCAACCCGCCGAGGCGTTGTCCGCGGCGGCGCGCGTGCGGTGCCTGATACCCAGGCGACGCGCGACGCGGTGGGTTACCGCTCTCCTCTCGCTACGGAGCTCGTGTCCCCTACCGCTGCGGCTCCAGCCCGATCTGTTTGAACAGCTTGCGCATCCGGGCATCTTCGGAGCGCAGCATGGCTGCCAGCTGCTCGGGTGTGCTGCTGACCGCCATCGAGCCGCCGGCCGCCAGGCGCCGTGCCACGTCGGGATCGCCCATGATCTTCACGATATGGCGATTGAGCACATCGATAATGTTCCGCGGCGTCTTCAACGGCGCTACGATGTAGCCGATCGATTCGACGTGGTAGCCCTTCAGCCCCTGTGAGGCGAGCGTGGGCAGATCGGGAATCAGCGGGAACGGTTCCGCGCTCGTTACGCCGAGCGCCTTCAGCTTGCCATTTTTGACCAGTGCCAGAGCGCCGGGCGGCGTGGAGAAAACCACCTGCACTTCGTTGCCCGCCAGCGCCAGCAGCGCCGGCCCGGTGCTCTTGTAGACGATCCGTTTGAGCTTGGTATCGGTGGCGAGCATGAACATCTCGCCCGCGGCGTGCAAGGAGCCGCCCGAGCCGCCGGTGCCGTAGCGCAGGGCGCCGGGCTTCGCTTTCGCGAGCGCCACGAGCTCCTGCACCGAGCTCACATTGAGCGAGGGATGCACGACCAGGACGTTCGGCGATCGCTCGAGCTGCGAGATGGGCGCGAAGTCCGTGAGGATGTCGTATCCGGCTTCCTCCTGCAGGAGCGGAATGAATTGCATGGTGCCGCCGCCGACGGCAAGCGTATAGCCGTCGGGCGTTGCGCCCTTGGTCACCGGCGCTACCAGGCGGCTTGTGCGGTTGTCCACGAGAACATTTTGCCCGAGCGCGCCGGACAGGGCCGGTGCGATGATGCGGGCGAGAAAATCATTCCCGCCGCCGGGACTGGCGGTGACGATGCGAATCGGGCGGGTGGGAAAGTCCTGCGCGCAGGCTGCGCCGATGCCAACGGACGCGAGCACCACGCATGCGGCGACGCGATGAGTTTCCATGACGACCTCCTCGAGTGTGTGCGCGGCCGCCGTAGAAGCGCATGCCGAGAATCGTGCATGCGCGAGGCCGCGAACGTTTCTCCCGCTAGTGTAGCGCCTGCGCAGGAGCATCGCCTAAACAGTTCATCCTGTTCATTCCGGCACGCCTGCCTTGCGCATTGCGAGCATCAAACGTTGTCGATCGACATGCCGGCTCAGCGGATAGCATTGCGCTATCCTTGCTTGGGTCACATGCGGGTCGATCCGAGAATACAACTCCAGCGCTCGACGAACCTCTTCGAGGTTCCCCCGCATTGCATTGGACACGATCGCCACGCGAAGCGCAGGCAGCCAAGCGGGTTTGACGCGCAAAGCCTTCGTTGCCCAATCAGCCGCGTCATCGTCGCGACCTGCGATGAAGTGGGCGAAAGCCATCGCACTTTGAGTGAGGAATACGCGAGGATCGAGCGGATTGAGCCGCATCGCTTTTTGCAAGCTTTCGATCGACCCCTCGGAATCGCCTGCATAGGCGCGAATCCAACCGCTTCGTTGCCAGGCGGTAGTCAAATTGACGTCAAGCTCCAGTGCGCGATCCACAAGGAACAGTGCACGCTCCACGTCGCGAAAGAAATACGCTTGTGCATGGGCTGACCAGCAGAGCGCAACCGGATCCTCTATCCCGATTTGGGACGAGCGCTCGACAAGCCGGTAAATTTCCTTTTCGTCAGGATCAAACGCCCAGCCGGCCGCCCTCGCCAGGAGGTGGCACGAAAGGGCCAGTCCGTACGCGGTCGAGAAGTCGCAATCCTTTTCGATCGCCGCGTAAAACAGTTGCAGTGCCTTGGCATTACCCTCTCGTGTCCACCGATTCCAGCTGTCGAGGCCGTGGAGATACAGGTCGTAAGCGGCAAGATTGCCGGTTGTCCGGTGCTTGACGCGATCGATCTCCGCCTTTTCGAGCTGCGGCGCAATCGCGCCTACTACTCGAGTGACGATCTGGTCCTGCAAGATGAAAATATCGGCCATCCCGCCGTCGAACCGGTCGGCCCAGAGATGATGACCGGTTGCCGCCTCGATCAACTGCCCGGTCACGCGCACTGTGCTGCCTGACTTGCGCACGCTTCCTTCCAGAACGTAACGCACGCCCAGCTCATTCGCCACCTGCTTCATATGGACGTGCTCGCCCTTATAGGTGAAAGACGAATTACGGGCGATGACCAATAGGGTGCGATTGCGTGCCAACGCGGTGGTAATGTCCTCGACTATCCCATCGATGAAGTATTCCTGCTCCGGTTCGCCGCTCAGGTTTGCAAACGGCAGAACTGCGATCGAAGGCTTCTCCGAGATGCTGGACGACGCATTGATGGGGCTCGGTTCAGCAGGACCGCGGTCTTCCAGCACAGCGCCAATGAAGCGGACCCCCTTGCGCGGCAACGTCTTGATGAATCGTTGCGCTTCCCCATTGTCGCCAAGCACGGCGCGGGCGGCATTGATCCGGGTGCTCAGGGCGGATTCGGATACGATGCGTCCCGCCCAAACGGCAGCGAGAAGATCGTCCCTGCTAACTACGCGCTCGCGCTGCTGGATGAGATAGAGAAGCAGGTCGAAGACCTGCGGTTCCACCGCAACGGGTGTTGACCCGCAAAGCAACTCGCGGCGATCCGGGTCAAGCGCGTACTCGTCGAACAAATATCGCACGTTGCGATCCAGCGCAGAGAAGCAGATCGAAAATAAAGGAAATCGTTACCTGCCGGTAAGACTTCCTGAAAGCGGCTCCGTACGTCGTCTGGCATCCTAGTCTACAACCCTCGCTCGATGCGGGTGCAGCTTTCGGCCCGTGTAGGGATGTCTTTCGTTCGAGGGGGACAGTCCCTAGGAGAAAAGCAATGGAGTCTCAGCTGCGTTCAATAGTGAAACAAATCTGCGTTCAGTGCATGAGGAAGCGCCTGATTCGCCATGCCGGGGGTACTGGTTCTGATCGAGAACTCCTGGCTGTGATCTCTCTTCTTCTGACGATCGTACTCGCCGGCCTGATGCCGACACCGGCGCAGGCGCAAGGGAAGTATCTCGTCAAACCCATCACGGAAATGAAAGTCAGGCAGCTGCCCGATGGTCCCCTGTACTGGCGAGTCGAACTCTTTCCCAGCCTCGAGGAAGCAAAGGCTGCGGCGGGTGTTGGCCGCTGGAACCCGGACACCGTGTCGTACGACGGTTCTCCCAGTCTGGTTGCCGAAGTCGCCGGCAAGGTATGGCTATTCACGCTCGGCGCGAAGGACGGCGCAACATCGGGAGGGACCAAGGTTGCGGAAATCGGGCCGGTACCTGCAATCAGTGCTTCAGAATATTTGCTGCGCGTGAACCATGGTTCCGGGCCTCCCGGATCGAAGACGCGGATTCACTCCCATCCAGGCTCGGAAGCGTTCTATGTGGTTTCCGGCCGATTGGGTCAGCGCACGCCCCAAGGCGAGTTCCATGCGGAAGCCGGTCACGCATTGAACGGCCATGCCCCGGACACCCCGATGCAAGTCTTCAACAGCGGCACAACGGACCTGACTGCACTCATCATGTTCGTGGTGGATGCCAACAGACCATTCTCCACGCCAGCGAAGCTGGAATAGCCGTCGGGCTCGGCCCGGTAACGCACTCCGTCAGCGCGTCCCCGCGCCCAAAGGAGAGCAGAATGCAAACAACATTGGCTCGTTTTGCACTCGTGACGCGCATTTTGCGCCCGTCAGTCGCGCCGTGCGGCCGCATGCTGGCGCCGCTTGTCGCATTGGTTGTTGCATTCGCTGAAATGGCGGTGGCAGGACCGACCAGCCCGCTCTATCTTTCGACAGGTAACGAAATCCAGGTGCTTCAGGGCGGGAGCGTTCTGGATTCGTGGCCCACGGGCGAGCAGGAATACTCGATTGCCGTGGATACGACGCTGAAGACATGGACTCAGGGCAATCCCGCCTTAAGTCTGCTCGGTCGGGAATACCTGCTGGACGGGACGCCGACGGGTGGCACCTATATCAACACGGTCGGCTGCTGTTTCCGCGACGGAACAACGGACGGAAAGTTCAACTACGCGATTCGTGAGGCTCCTGTAAACAATGAAATCTATCGATTCAATCCCGACTGGACCGATCCTCAACTCATGACTTTCGGCACAGTAAGTGGCGGGCCCATTGAAGGCCGTAGCAGCGGTATCGCCTATGATTCGAGTGATGATACGTTCTGGTTGGCCAGTTCCAATATCAGCGCCACCGTCAGTATCGTCCTGCATGTAAGCCGCACCGGCGGTGTGATCTCGTTTTTTGGTGTCCCCCGTCAGGCCCATGACCCGTCCCTCGCTTACGATCCCGCGGACAACACGTTGTGGCTCTATCTTTCCGGGCCGCTCGGAGGCGAATCGCAGCTCCTTCAGTACTCGACGATCGACGACCCGAACGCCCCCATTCCTGTTCCCCTTAGCAGTCAACCCGGCAGCGGGTTCGTCCCTGCGATGGAGTTCCAACTCCATCAAACTCCGCCAGCGATTCCTGAGCCGTCGATAGCAGCGCTGCTGGGTGCTGGCCTTGCCGCGCTGTTATGTTTGCGCACCCGGCGATACCGACAGTCCGCGGCAGAGCCGGCGCTCGCTCACAGCACCTCGTTCAGCATGTAGAAGGCATTGTCTTTGAGCTTGTGCCACAAACCGCGCTTGCGCCAACGTTCGAGCTCGATTTCCTTGCACCGCGGCGCGTACTTCTCGAACACGGCATCGAGTCTTCGTGCCGTTGCCGCATCCAGGATGCCGAGCGTGATCTCGTCGTTGGTCTCGAACGACCGGTCGTCGAAGTTGCTCGAGCCGATCGCGCTCCACACGCCATCGATGGTCATCACCTTCTGGTGCAGCAGGGTATGGGGATACTCGAACAGTCGCACGCCGCAGCGCAGCAGCTTTTCGAAGTTGCGGTGCCCGGCGTGCTGCACCATGGGGTTATCGGAGCCCGCTGTGGAAGGCATCATGACGCGCACGTCGACGCCGCGGGAAACCGCGGCTCCGAACGCATCGATCGCTTCGGGTTCGGGAATGAAATAGGGATTCTGAATCCAGATGCGTTCGCGGGCGAGGCATATGGCCGTGTGGTGGAGAATCTTCACGGCAGGCGCCGAACCTTCCGGCTTTGCATACGCCGCGTGGATGAGGATCCGGCCTGCCGGTTCCAAAGCCGGAAATACATCGTCGCCGACGAACAGTTCGCCCGTTTCCCCGGCCCAGTTCTCGCTGAACGCGGCTTGCACGCTGTGCACGATGGGGCCGCGCAATCCGAGGCTCACGTCGGCGAAGTGATCCCCGTCCTGGGCGTTGCCCAACCACGTATCCACGATGCAATGGCCGCCCACGAAGGCTTCACGGCCGTCGATGACGACGAGCTTGCGATGGTCGCGCTCGTTCAGTACGCCGATGTTGCGCAAAGTCCTCTTATGGAAAAGTACGACCCGGCATCCGGCCCGCTGCATCTGTTGCCTGGCCGCCTCGCCGATTTTCCTCGAGCCCGTTGCATCCAGCAGGACACGGACTTTCGCGCCGGCGCGAGCCCGCTCCGACAGCGCATCCGCCACGCGTTGTCCGAGCATGCCCTCTTTCCAGAGGAACGTTTCGAAGTGCACCGACTTTCGAGCCGATCCAATTCGCTCCAGGAGCACGTCGAAGAAAGCGCCATTTTCGAACACTTCGACAGCGTTGCCGCCAACGGCGGTGCTGAGCGTCAGGCCGGCGAGGGAGGGAATCAGCTCGTCGATGGGCGAATCGCATTCGATGCGCAGCTTCGGATCGCGGTGGCGTTTGATCGACCAGATGACGATCGACAGCAACAGAACGAGGCCAACGAACACCGCCACCGCAACAACGGACAGCCCGCCCCAGATCGATGGATTCATCGCATCGGAACCAAATGCATTGCTGAATGCGAAGCGATCAGGGTGCGACGACGGCCTCGCCCGGGCCTGGGACGGATGTCGAGCGGTCCGCGCGACGCGACACCGAAGATGCCGCGCAGCTCCGGGCGCGTCGTCAACACGAGGCAGCCTACATGGGCAGATTGGACGGGCGAATCACTCAGCCCTTTTTCGGCGACCAGCCATAGGCCTTGGCGCAGGCGCCGCCCATCAGCATCGCCCGTTCACTCTCGCTCAGGCGGTCGGTATGGAGGAAGGGCTCGACCGCCTGTTCGTAGTTGACGACCGCGAACGCGCGGGTCCAGTCGGTGCCCCACAGGCAGCGCTCGAAGCCCCAGGCATCGAACACGCGGGCGAGCGGATCCCAGATGTCCGGGTAGGGATACGGTTCGCGCGACAGCGTGCAGGCGCCGCTCACCTTGATTACCGCGTTCGAACGCTTGGCAAGATCCAGCACCTTCGGCAGGTCGGCCCAGGGCTCGGCCGGAGCCGGCGGCGTGCGGGGCTGCAAAATGCCGAGATGGTCGACGATGAAGCGCGTGTCGGGATGGCGGTCGATCAGCGCGGTACCCGCATCCACGTTGCCCCAGAACAGGACGTTGACCGGAAAGTCGTGGCGCACGGCAGCGCGCGCGATCCGATCCAGGCCCGGGTCGTTCGGCTCGCGCTTCGCCTCTTTCGTCAGCATGATGCGGATGCCGACCGTGCCCGGCGTCTGCTTCCAGTCGGCGATCACATCGTCCACCGCCGGATTATCCGGGTCGACCGGCTTGACGAGCGCGAACCGGCCGGGATGGGCGCGCTGCACTTCCACCGCGTAACTGCCATCGTAGCGGTACATGGCAAAGGGGGAGATGAAGATCGCGCCGTCGACGCCGACCTTGTTCATCGCCGCCACCATCTCGTCGCCCGTCACGTGATCGGGCCAATTGGGCACACTGTGCCAGGGTCGTTTCGGCGTGTTCGCCTCATAGGCATGGACCTGGCAATCGATGATCGGCATCGGGAAAGCTCCTCTGTCTGGGTGGTGGCCCGTTATTGCAACAGGTCGCGACCACGGCGTCCAGAAGGGGCGGAGGCTGTGCATGCCTGATGGCGGCGCATCGCCTGCCTCGCCCGCAACCCTCGCTCACCAGCACGCGCACGTGCGAATTGGTGGCGACCTTCGCGGGTCTCCACCTTGAATTCGGCAGTGGTGCCTTGCCTCGATGCCGCCTGCGCTCGCCGTTTTCGGACCTCGAAATCGCGCGGCTCTCATGTCCGAAAACGGCCAGACAACAACCGCCGCCGCGAGCATACTGCACGCATGACTCTGGACCCACACACCTGTTACCGGGCGCTCGAGGCGCGCGATGCACGGTTCGACGGCCGCTTTTTCGTCGCGGTCTCGTCGACCCGCATCTATTGCCGCCCCATCTGCACGGTCAGGCCACCCAAGCGCGAGAACTGTCGTTTCTTCCCCAGTGCCGCCGCAGCGGAAGCGAGCGGGTACCGGCCGTGCCTGCGTTGCCGGCCGGAGCTCGCACCGGGCAATGCAAGCGTCGATGCGACCACGCGCCTCGCGCAGGCCGCCGCCAGCATGATGGAAGACGGCACACTGGACAAGGATGGCCTCGACGCTCTTGCCGCACGCCTCGGCGTCACGGATCGGCACTTGCGCCGCACGTTCGGCGCCGAGTTCGGCGTATCGCCCGTGGAATTCGCACAGACGCAGAGGCTGCTGCTCGCGAAGCGTCTCCTGACCGACACCGCGCTGCCGGTCACCGAGGTGGCATTCGCGAGCGGATTTGGCAGCGTGCGGCGTTTCAATGCGCTGTTCAAGGCGCGTTACCGCCTTCAGCCCAGCGAGCTGCGCCGGGTGCGTGGCACTGCTTCGGTAGCGAGCACGGGCGACGTCCTCGCCTTCGAGCTGAGTTTTCGGCCGCCGTTCGACTGGCGTGCGGTAAGCGCATTTCTCGATGCGCGCGTGATCCGCGGGGTCGAAGCCATGGAAAGCGGCCGCTATCGCCGCAGCGTGCGCCTCGCCTTGGATGGCAAGGAACATCGCGGGTGGATCGGCGTCGAGATGTCGCCGCAAAAGCCGACGCTCCGAGTCGCGGTATCGGCATCGCTCGTCAAGGCGCTGCCGCCGGTGCTCTCGCGCGTCAAGGCATTGATGGACCTCGCCTGCCATCCCGCCGAAGTGGCGCGAGCGCTGGGTCCACTGGCCAAGCGGCGCCCCGGTTTGCGCGTGCCCGGCGCCTTCGACGGTTTCGAGATGGCGGTGCGGGCGATACTCGGCCAGCAGGTGACCGTGGCTGCGGCACGTACCATTGCGGGCCGCTTCGCCGCGGCCTTCGGCGATCCGATCGCAACGCCGTTCGCTTCGCTGACGACGCTGTTTCCAACCGCGGCGTGCATTGCGGCGCTTGCGCCGGCACAGGTCGCTCGCCTCGGTGTGCCCGCTGCTCGCGCGCGCACCATCATCGCGCTCGCATGCGCGGTCGCAGACGGGTGTCTCGTTCTCACGCCCAATGCCGACGTCGAAACCACGCTCGATATGCTGCGTGCGCTGCCGGGCGTCGGCGAATGGACCGCGCAGTACATTGCGATGCGGGCACTCTCCTGGCCGGACGCGTTTCCGCACACGGATCTCGGTGTGATGAAGGCGCTCGGCGAAACCAGCGCGCGGGGCGTGCTGGCTGCGGGCGAAGCCTGGCGGCCATGGCGCGCCTACGCCGTGATGCATCTATGGCAGTCACTGTCAAAGGAGTAGGACGATGCACTACTACGATCTGTACGAAAGTCCTTATGGCCGGATGCTGATTGTCGCAGCAGGCACGCGACTATGCGGCGTCTACTTCGAAGGTCAGAAATATCATGCGCGGGTCGAGCCACAGTGGCGAAGCGATCCGCGTCACGCTCCGCTGCAGCAGGCGCGGCATGAGCTCGCCGAATACTTCGGCGGCGAGCGCAGGCACTTCGAGATTGCCATCGCAGCCGAAGGCACGCCGTTTCAGCGTGCGGTGTGGAAGGCGATCGCCACGGTCGATTTCGGCGAAAGCATCACCTACAGCGAGCTCGCACGGCGGGTGGGCGCGCCGGGCAGCGCGCGCGCCGCAGGCGCTGCGACCGGCCGCAATCCGCTCACGATCATCGTTCCCTGCCACCGCATCGTCGGTTCCAGCGGCAGCCTGACCGGATATGCCGGTGGCCTCGAGCGCAAGCGCGCATTGCTCGCGCTCGAGGCGGGAATCCCGAGCTTGCTGCCGGCGGCCTGACCGGGGACAACGGCGCGTGCAGTCATGCGCGAGGACGGGTGGCAGCGCGGCCATCGATCGCGACCCCCGTGGCGCTGATGTACGAGGTTCGGGCGGAGGCGAGATAGCAGACCCGGTGGCGCTTCAGGTCGGTTTGGGCGCCAGGACCAGGTGTCTCAATGCCGTGGCACGCACCAGCGACAGCCACACGTAGGCAAGCACGATCACTGCGCCGCCCGCGAGCGCCACGCGCGGACCCACCAGCGACCCGGCAATATTCAGCAGAAAGCCGCTCAAGAATACCAACCCCCATACCAGCGTAAAAATGCTCATCACCCGGCCGCGGTAATGGTCCTCCACCAGGGTTTGCAGAATCACCTGCGCGCAGGTGAGGAAGTAGCCATGGCACAGCCCGGCAATAAAGATCATGCAAAACGACAACCAGAACCAGTCGCTGCATGCCAGGCCTATCAGTGCCATGTTATAGACGGTCAGCGCGCCCACCATCAGGTTTCGCGGCGACATGCGCGCCTGCATCCAGGCGTAGGAAAGCAGGCCGGTCAACGCGCCGACGCCGGCGGCGGACACGAGAATTCCAAGACCGCGCGAATCGACCTGCAATAGATCCTTGGCGAATACCGGAAGCACATGGATGTAACCCATGACCACGGAGGCGTTGAGCAGCGCCACGGCGATGACCTTGCCGAACACTTCGTTATTGCGTATGTAACGAAGGCTGTCGGTGAAGTTGTTGAGCAGGCTGCCATGCGAAGGCGTACGGCCGCGCGCTGGGTGCACGAGAAACAGCACTGCGAACATGGTGCCGGCGCCCGTCACGCAAAGCAGAAACGTGGTTGGCGCGCCCGCCGCAGCAATGAGAAATCCAGCGATCGATGGCGCAATCACGCGGCTGCCGCCGAAGGCCATGGACACGAGCGGCACCGCGGAGCTCAACAGTGGACGCGGCAACAGGCGCGGGAAGAAGGAGGCGCGCGCCGGCTCGTCGATGGCGCTCGCCAGGCCCAGCAGGAATGCGCCCAGCGCCAGATGCCACAACTGCGCCACGCCCAACAGCGTCGCCATGCCAACCATGAGGATACCGCTCGCGGAAACGATCTGGGCGCCACCGATGAGCTTGCGCGCATCCACGCGATCGGCAAGTACGCCGCCCAGCAGGGTCAGGGTGAATTGCGGCACGAATCCGCAAAGGTGGATCAACCCCAGTTGCGCCTGCGAGCCCGTGATCTCGAAGGCGAGCCACCCGAGCGTGAACGCAAACATCTGCTGGCTGATCACCTGCGCAACCAGGGCCAGCCAATAGAAGCGAAAGTCGCGCACGGTCAGCGCGAACAGCGGATTGGCCTTCTTCTCCACCGATGACCCGATTGGGGCTGCCATGACGCAAGCTTACCGCACCACGGTCGCGTCGCCGATCGTGACGATCGGTGCGCACCGCCCGCCGCACGATCACGAGCGCGGAAGTGAGGACATGGAGCATGCTCACAGGACCAACTTGGCGCGCTGCTCGTGCGGCAACGGCCTGCGCGGCAGCGTAACCAGGAACGTGGTGTAGCCTTCCGGATCGCTGTGCGCTACCACGCTGGCCCCGTGCGCTTCCACCAGCTGCTTGGCGATGTACAGCCCAAGACCAAGGCCGCCTCGGGTCGCGTTGGCCGACTTGAACGGCTCGAACAGCACGCGCATCTGCTCGGGCGCGATCGCGCCGCGATTGCGAACTTCGATCCTGATCCGGTCAGGATCCGAGCCGTCGACAGTCACCGCGACGGGGCTCGATGCGTCTCCATGCTGAAGCGCGTTGCCGACCAGATTGGAGAAGACCTGGGATAGTCGGTCGGCATCGAAGGTGGCCGTCATATCCCCGACGATTCTCACCTCGACGCGCTCCGGGCTTCTCGAGCCGACCAGTTCATCCAGAATCGGGGCAAGCACGCACGAGATGTCCCACTCTCTCATGCTGAGCGCCATGCCGTCGGTGCGAATCCGGGCCAGATCCAGCAATTGCTCGATCATTCTCGCCATGCGTTTTGCGCTGCCGCGGATGCGTTCTCCTACGCTGGCGACGTTCGGATCTCCGGACTGGCGCACCAGCAGCTCGGCGCTGAGCGATATGGCATGGAGCGGGTTGCGCAGGTCGTGACCAAGCACGGCGCTGATCATCTCGTTCAGGCGCAGCGCGTTCCTGAGCTCGACCAGCTGCTCGGAAAGCCGGCGTCGTTGCGCGAAGAGCTCGACGAACACGTCCACCTTGCTTCTCAGAATGCGCGCATCGAGCGGCTTGTGCAGGAAGTCGACGGCGCCCGCTTCGTAGCCCTTGAACGTGCGCATGGGATCCTGAGAGGCGGCCGTCATGAATATGATCGGCACGCTGCGGCTGCGCTCCACGCCGCGCATCAGCTCGGCAAGCTCGAAACCGTCCATTCCGGGCATGCGCACGTCGACGAGCGCGAGGGCGACTTCGTGCGTCAGGAGCGTTTCGAGCGCGTCGACACCCGAGGACGCCGTAAGCAGGCGCAGTCCGGGGCGAGACAGCGCAACCTCGATCGCCGCGATGTTCTGCGGAACATCGTCGACGACCAGGACGTTCACGGCATCCAGTGCTTGGTCGGTCATCGCGGCCTGCCGATTGCAGCCAGTTCGTTCGCCAGTTGCGGCAGCGGTAGTATCCGGTCCGCACCTGCGCATTCGATCGCGCTTCGAGGCATCACGCTTGCTACCGCGGTCTGCGGCTCCTGCACCCAACCCAGACCGCCAGCAGATCGAATGGCCTTGAGGCCCTTCGCACCATCCTCGTTGGCCCCCGTGAGGACGATGCCGAGCAGGTGGCGGCCATACGCATGCGCCGCCGACTCGAACAGCAGATCGATCGAAGGTCGAGAGAAATTGACCGGCTCGTCGACCGATAGTGCCAGCGTGCGAGTGGGCTCGACCAGGAGGTGGTAACCGGGCGGAGCGACGTAGACGAGTCCTGCCGCGACCACCTCCTTGTCTTCGGCTTCGCGCAACGGAGCCTGGCAGTGCGGGCGCAGCACGTCCACCAGCAAGTCGCCGTTGGTCGGCGGAATGTGCATCACGATCAGGATCGCCGGCTCGAAACCCTGCGCAATGGCTTCCAGCAGCGCGATCAGCGCCTCGATACCGCCGGCCGAGGCGCCCACCGCGACCGCCTGGATCGAACGTTCACCGCCCATCGGCTGCGAGACCTCGTTCATAGCTTTCGGTAGATGCGCTGGCCGCCGGGCACTTCGGCGAAGCTCGGCGCGAGCGAGCTGAAATGCAGGTTTTCCCTGGAGCCGAGCCCCAGGTAACCCCGGTGAACCAGCGCATCTCGAAACAGTGTCAACGACCTGTCCTGCAGCTCCCGGTCGAAATAGATCAGGACGTTCCTGCACGACACGAAGTGCACTTCCGAGAACACCGCGTCGGTCGCCAGGCTGTGGTCCGCATACAGGACACGCTGCCTGAGCGCCCGATCGAAGATCGCGCTTCCGTAGGCCGCATGATAATAGTCGCTCAGGGAGCGAGTTCCACCGGCGGCGAGGTAGTTCTGGCTGAACTGCGCCACGCGATCGATCGGATACATGCCTGCCTTCGCCGCCCCGATTGCCCTGGGATTGATATCCGTCGCGTAGATCAGCGAGCGCTCGAGCAGGCGTTCCTCGTGCAACAGGATGGCGATCGAAATGACTTCCTCGCCGGCGCTGCAGCCGGCGACCCAGGCCTTGATCGAGGGATACGTTTTCAGGAACGGTACGAGTTCACTGCGCAGCGCCTGGAAATAGCCGGGGTCGCGAAAGATCTCGCTCACCTGCACGGTGAGATATTCCAAAGTCTGCGCGAACACGTCCGGCTCGTGCAGCACGCGATCCTGCAGCTGGGACACGCTCCTGCACCCGAATCGCTGCATGGCCTGGCGCACGCGCCGTCGCAGCGACGCGACCGCGTAGTGCCGGAAGTCGTGCTGGTAGCGGTGGTAGATCGCGTCCAGCAGCAGGCCCAGCTCGTAGTCGAACGTGTCGTGGCGCGCCTGATCCGTCATTTCGGCATCCAAACGCGGCACAGCGAGAGCAGGCGGTCGACGTCGATCGGTTTGGAAATGTAGTCGTTGGCGCCCGCTTCGAGGCAGGCGCGCCGGTCTTCGGGCATCGCCTTCGCCGTCAAGGCGATGATCGGGACACCGCTGGCGCTCGATCCTCGAATCTCCCTGATTGCCGTCAGGCCGTCCATCTCGGGCATCATGATGTCCATCAGAACCACGTCGATGCGATCGACCTGCAAGACCATATCGACCGCCTCGCGGCCGTTTCGCGCGATCTTCAGCTTCGCCCCGAGCGGCTCGATCACGCTCGACAGCGCGTAGACGTTGCGCACGTCGTCCTCGGCAAGGAGGATCGTTCGCCCCTCGAACGCCGCGTCGCGTTGCCGCGCCTGGCGCAGCAGCTTCTGTTGATCGGGAGGCAGCTGGGCCTCGACGCGATGCAGGAACAGGGTGACCTCGTCGAGCAGCCGCTCGGGGGAGCGTGCCCCTTTCACGATAATGGAGTGGGAGTAACGCCGCAGGCGTTGCTCGTCCTGCGCCGTCAAAGCGCGCCCCGTGTAGACGATGACCGGGGGCGAAGCGTACTTTTCCCCGCTGCCGATGCGCTCCAGCAGATCGAACCCGCTCGCATCGGGCAGTGCCAGGTCCATCACGATGCAGTCGAAGTCGCCGGAGCCCAGCTTCTCCAGCGCTTGCGCCCCCGTGGCGGCCAGTTCGATGTCCAGGTCGTCGGCCTGCAGCAACACGGCGATGCTCGTGCGCAGCGCCTCGTCGTCTTCGACGATCAGGATCCTGCGCGCCTGGTTGCCGGACCTTTGCTTGAGACTCTCCACCGCCTGTTCGAGCTTTTGGCGCGCTGCGGGCTTGAGCGTGTAGCCGATCGCGCCGAGCTCCAGCGCAGGTTGCGTATGATCGTCGACGGACATCATGTGCACGGGTATGTGCCGCGTCCGCGGGTCGCGCTTGAGCCGCTCCAGCACCGCGAGGCCGGAGTGGTCGGGAAGGCCGACATCGAGCACGATGCCGGACGGCTTCAAGTCGTACGCGAGCTGCAGCGCCTCGACGCCGGAGGGCGTATGGACGCAGTCGAGGTCCAGTTCGTGCGCCACCCCGTACAGGATGCGGGCAAACTCGGGATCGTCTTCCACCACCAGGATCAGGCGCTCGTGACTGCGCGCGGCGCGGTCGTCCTCGATGTGCGAAACGCCTTCGTCCTGCGGCTGCGCGGGCGCGGTTCGCCTTGCGGGCGCTGCGACCGGAGCCGCGGAGCGCGCGCTACGGTCCAAACCGAGCGGCGCGGGCGGGACCGCTGCCGGCACCGCGCTCGAGATTGCGCTCGGCTCCCCCGTCACTTCGGCGGGCACGAGAAGCCTAAACGCGCTGCCCACGCCCACCTTGCTTCGTACCCGGATGCTGCCGCCGAGCCGTCGCGCCAGCTCGCGTGAGATCGACAGGCCCAGGCCGGTGCCGCCGTACTTGCGGCTGGTCGTCCCATCCGCCTGATGGAACGCATCGAATATCGCCGCCTGCTCCTCTTCGGCGATGCCGATGCCGGTGTCCTCCACGGTGAACGCGATCATGCCGCCGGGCTCCGGCGAGACCTCGAGCGTCACGGACCCCGCCTCCGTGAACTTGATGGCGTTCGACAGCAGATTGCGCAGGACCTGTTCGAGGCGGCGGAGGTCAGTGGTCAGCGTGGACGGGACCTGCGGGCCGGCAGACATTTCCAAGGCCAGGTTCTTGCGCGCAGCAAAAGGACCGAAGGTCTCCCGGAGGCGCTCCAGCATCTGCGCCAGCGGGAAGGATTCCACCTGAATGTCCGCGTGGCCGGCTTCGATCTTGGACAGATCCAGGATGTCGTTGATGAGCGCGAGCAGGTCCTGATTGGCCGTCTGGATGACCGTGGCATAGTTGACCTGCTCCTCGGACAGATTGCCGCCCTTGTTCTCGGCAAGCACCTGGGCGAGGACACCAAGACGCTCGCGATCGCGGCAATGTAGAGAGGCAGTGCGGGCCTGCCGGAGAAAATGCAGATTCCCACCGGAAGGATGTAGAAGATCCATTCCGCCAGGCCGAGCC
>WHTS01000130.1 GCA_009377585.1 Betaproteobacteria bacterium | reverse complement strand
GGCGGTGTCTTGACCCAGCTGGAAGTCTTCGTATCGAACTCACCGAGTCTTTGCAACCCTCGGTATTGTTCCTCCGTCAGCAGGTCGATTCCCATTGCGGCAGCCATCTCGACAGCGCTGCTCTTCGGCTTGTGCTCCTGCCGTGAGTCCAGCGCTTCGCGGTCGTAGCAGACACTTCTACGACCTATCGGACTCTCCGCAGAGCAATCCCAGAACGTGAAATGGCTCGCCTCCCGGTCCTGGCCGATCACGTCCGGCTCGCCGCCGGTCCCCTCCATCTCACGAAGCGACCTCAGTGCATCAGGGTCTGCTTCGAGCTTGGCCTGCACGTTGGCCCATGCGATTCCTTTGTGGCGATGCATGTTCTTATCGAAGCGAGCCTTCAGTGCTTGTAGCAACTTCTCTCGTTCTTGGGCCTTCATGGGTAACTGTATGTAGTGGGTTCAGGGGCAACAGCATGGTTCGTGACGCCCGTAGTCATCCAGACGCCGAAAGTCAGGCTTCGCTTTGGCCTGCGGTTTCGGCCGCCCTCGCGGGCAGCTTGCCGCCGAACACTTCGGTGACGAGGACTTCGCGCACCTGCTCCAGATCGAGCCCGTGCTCGGCGATGAGATCGGCGCTGTCCGAGATGATCGCGTCGACGTCGCCCATGAGGCGCATGCGCTTGTAGAGATCGGGGATGCGAATGCCCATCGCTTCGCCGATCAGCTCCATGAAGTTCACCAACTCGAAGGAAACCCGCGGCTGGTACTGGATCAGGTCGCGATGGCAGTTGTGGAAGATCGAGGCGAACGTCGTAATGCCGGCATCGGCTGCGGCGCGTAGCTCTTGCTCGCGCAACTGCGCCTTGAATTCCGGCAGCACCGACAGATGGCTCGCCTGCGTGCTGACGATCGGCACGTCGAGCTCGACGATTTCCAGACCCGGAATGGCGCCCAGCACTTGCTTCACCGCGGCCATGATTCCGGGCAGTGCGGCGCGCTCCTGAATGGCGACCCGCTTCTCCACCCGGTGCACGAAGAGCTTGCGCAAATCGTCCAGGCGCTCGGCGAAGAATTCGGCCAGCGGGTTCATGTCGAACGGCGCTTCGCCATACGCTTCACGATACGCGGGCAGGGCGAACTCGTTGATCTGGATCTGGCAGCTCGGACACCAGGTGATCACGCGCGAGGCGCCCGGGCGTCCGAGCCGCTCGATGGTGTTGAACGAGATGCGGCCGGCGGTTCTCGCGTCGCCCTGCTTCAAATGCTGGATGCCGCAGCACACCGCGGTGCCGCCCATCACTTCGTATTTCACGCCGAGCGCATCCATCACCTCCAGCACCAGCAGCGCGATGTGCGGGGTGCGGATGACGTTGCAGCCGGTGTAGAAGACGATCTCCGGGGTCTCGGCGTATTCCTCGGCGCGCTTCAGCGTCGGGCTGACCTTCGCGAGCACCTCAGGGGCGAGCTGCAGGCGGGAGATGAGCCGCGTGCCACGGCTCAGCGCGCTGAAGTAGTTCTGGCCCGCGCGCCGCACCGCCTCCTCGCCGGCCTTGGCCTTGGCAGCGACCCGCGCCATGTTCACCATGAAGCGCGGATTGACTCCGTAGTCGCAGGCACGGATGCACTTGCCGCTGTTGGTGCAGACCTGCGCCCAGCGCTCGGCGTCCGGTGTTCCGGCGCCGCCGGCGAGCAGATCGAGAATGCCGCCGACGATCGCCGGCCCGTTTTTCGGATCGAGGCCGGCCGGTTCGACCATGGGACAGGCTTCGACGCACTTGCCGCAGCGGGTGCAGGCATCGAGGGTGGCCTCGACGCGTCCTTGCATCGCGTCCAGCAACCCGCCGTAGTCAGGGACCGTCATGATGAGCTCCGCCGCAGTGCGTACCGCTCGATCGTAGCAGCCGCGGGCGTCGCGGTCATCCTTACCCGCGATATCGCCCAGCCGCTTCCCGGCTCATCGGCTCCGGATGCGAGATCGCGATCGAGTACGTGCTGGTCTCGGCGCTGCTCGATGCTCGATGCGGCCTGGGGGCCTGCCGGGCCGAGAATCAGTGGCGCCATGACGCGCCTACCGAACTGCTGCCACGTCAGCTACGTCATATGTGTATGTCGGATGGCTTCCATGAGAAGGAGGAGGAAACATGATCGCGTCTTCTCGCATCGTTGCTTTCGGGCTCGTCTCGCTGCTTGTCGCTCCGGCTGCAGCGCAGGAATGGCCCTCCAAGCCGATAGTGGTCATCACGACGGGGTCGGCGGACGCTGCGCCGCGAATCGTAGGGGACGAAGTCGCCCGTACGTTGGGTCAGCGTTTCCTCATGGACAGCCGTCCCGGCGCGAGCGGCACCATTGCCGCGGAATACACGCTGCGCCAGCCTGCCGAGGGGTACGTTTTCTTGAATGCGACCAGCGCGCTCATGGCGGCACCGAACACTTTCGAGGTGAATTACGACGTCCTTCGTGACTTCACCCCGGTATCGTTGCTCGCGACATCGCCGTTCATACTGGTCGCTCATCCGTCGCTGCCCGTGCGCTCGCTCGATCAACTGGTCGCACTGGCGAAGCAGCGTCCCGGAGAGCTCGACTACAGCTCCACGAGCCCCGGCTCGTCGTCCTCGATCACGGCAGCGGCTTTCAAAGCCGCTGCGCATATCGACATCCTGCACGTGTCTTATCGGACGATGGCATCGGCGCTGACCGACGTCATAGCGGGCCAGGTCCAGCTTTGCATGAGTGTCGGCCCCAATGCGGTCGCCCAGATCAAGGCTGGGAAGGTGCGCGCACTCGCCGCGTCGACGCCGAAGCGTTCGGCGGTGGTGCCCGATGTGCCGACGTTTACCGAGCTGGGTTATCCCGAGGTCGATGTGACGGCGTGGTACGGAATTCTCGCGCGGACAGGCACGCCGCCCGAGATCGTTTCCCGGTTGAGCAACGAGATCGTCAAAGCGCTGCACAAGCCCGAGCTGCGCACGAAGTATCTCCAGGTTGCGCTGGAACCGGTCGGGAACACGCCGGAGCAGTTTCGAGAGTTCATGCAAGCCGATCTGGTACGCTGGCAGAGGGCAGCCAAGGCGGCTGGTCTCGGACCGAAGAAACCGCGGCCCTGATCCTCTACCGCCACGCCACGACCGCGACCGCATCCTGTCTCGTCGCCTCGGGCGGCATTGTTAGCGCAAGAATCCGAATTGGCACGGCCAAGCGGCCCTTTATGCGCATTGACCCGCGCCGGGGAAGACCGGATACTGCCCGGCACGCCCGGTTCCCCCCCGCCATTCCCATGTCTGCAACCCGCGCATGAGCGGCCCGATCGCCATCGAATACGTGCTCGTCTCGGCGCTGCTCGATGCCGCCTGGGGCGCGTATCAGGCCGAGAAGCAGCGGCGCTACGAGGCGGCCTATCGCGAGCAGAATGCCGCGAACGAGCGCGAGCGGGCGCGACGCGACGCCGCTGCCCGGCGAGACGAGGAACGGCGCGCACGCGAAGAAGCCAGGCGGCGTGCCGAGCGTGCTGCCGAGCTCATGCAGCGTGCAAAGAGCCACGGGCGGCGCCTGGAGCGCGCCCGCACCCTGGCCGAAGAAGCGCGCAGACGCTTTCCGCAGGTGGCGCTCGATGTTCCTGCGTTGCCCGCAGCGCCCGCGGATGCGACCGACCCGGAAGCGATCCAGCGCTACATCGACGCGATCGATGCTTGCGCGCGGCTGGTGGAAGAACGCGTCCGCAGCCAGGCTGCGCGTGCAGCGGCCAACCAGGGCCTGGACGAATTGATGAAGGCGATCGAGACGGCCGTCGATGCGAAGCCTCGCACCGCGGCCGGACTCCTGGCGCTCTATGCCGAGGAGGTGCGCGCGCTGCAGGCGCCGCACGCGGTGAAATCGATGGATCGGCGCGCGACCGCCGAGCGAATTCTCGGCCGGCTGGCTGCCTTGGACGATGGTGCCGTACCGCCCGAGCTGGACGCTTTGCTGCGCAAGCTGATCGAAGCCGAATCCGACCAGCGCGCCGAGATGCTGGCGCTGGAGCTGCGCGCCCAGGTCCAGCGCTGCAACGAAGCGCGCGAGCGGACCGAAAGCGAAGCAGCCGAGAACCGCAAGCGCGAGATGGCTGGCATCCTGGTGGCCGAGGTCCTGTCGGATCTGGGCTACGAAGTCGAGTCGATCGCAGAGACCTTGTTCGTGACGGGCGGCGTGGCGCACTTTCAGCGTGCCGAGTGGGGCGACTATTACGTCCGCATGCGGGTGGATCCGGCTACGCGCAACGTCAACTTCAACATGGTGCGCGCATCGACTGCGAACGCGCCGCCGGACGCCGCACAACGCAAGCGCGACGAGGAGATGGAAGCGACCTGGTGCGCCGGTATCCCGAAGCTGTTGGCCGAGCTCGCCGCGCGCGGCATCGATACGCGCAAGCTGCGCGAGCTCGATGCGGGCGCTGTTCCTGTGCAGGTGGTGCAGCCGGAAACCATCGAGGCCGGCTTGCGCGAGAGAGATGAGGCGCCGGCCGCGACCGCACCCCGGCAGATGGCGCGACCGATCGAGTAGCCGATGGCCGAACGAATAGCCGATGGCTGAGGCGACGCTTCCCACGCTGCCGAAGTGGCTCGCGGATCTCGACCGCCTGCTGGCGATCCGCTCGCACTTCGTGCTCTCGGGCAACATCCGCGACACCTTCCTGATCGATCTGGGCGGCGCGCCGACACTCGCGCCGGTCATGCGCGCGTTGTGGCTGCGGCTCGAGCAGCGCGGCTATGCCTTCTTCGCCGTATGGGATCGCGTCGACGGCATCTCGGTGTATCCGAAGGCGGCGGCTGCGCAGCGCGAGGCATCGAGCCTGCTGGGGCTCAAGCTCAAGGAAGACGGCACCATGGCCGCAAGCCTCGATGCGTTGTACGAGGTGATGAAGCGCGCCGTGTCGTTGAAGGAAGCGCGCGTTGCTGTGGTGGTCGACTTCGCCTCGCGCATCTCGGCCAACGCTCAGCACCCGAGCGCTGACGAGCAGCGTTTCTTCGTCGGCTGCGAGAAGCTTTCGCTCAACGCTGCGCCCGTGATTCCGCGCCCGCAGGCGGGTGCCGCCGCAGAACCCGCCCTCGCGGCGGCCGATTCCAGGACACCGCTGTTCAACCCGGTCATCTGGCTGGTCAATCGCGAGCAGGATCTGCCGTCGTGGTTCCTGCTCGACTCCGAGCGGCTCTCCACCCACGTCATTCCGCGTCCCGACTACCAGACGCGGCTGGCGGCAGCCGAGGTGTTCGCACCGTTGATGGCCGGCCACGAAACGGCCGATGCGGATGCGCGAGCCCAGTATCTGCGCATCTTTGCCGACAATACCGATGGCATGACGCTTTCCAGTATGGGCGACGTTGTCCAGCTTGCAGCCCAGGGCGCAATGGGCATCACGGACATCGACGACGCGATCCGCTGCTACAAAGTCGGCGCGCTCGACAATCCGTGGAAGAAGGATTACCTCAAGGATCGCATCCGCGGCGCGATGAGCGAGATCGAGGATCGCGTGAAGGGCCAGACCCAGGCCGCGACCAAGACGGTCGACATCCTGATGCGATCGGTGACGGGCCTGACCGGCGCGCAGGCGCGCTCGGGCTCGGGACGGCCACGCGGGATCCTGTTTTTTGCGGGACCTACGGGCGTGGGCAAGACCGAGCTCGCCAAGACGCTCACGAAGATCATCTTCGGCGACGAGCGCGCGTATATCCGCTTCGACATGAGCGAGTTCGCCGAGGAGCACAACAGCGCGCGGCTGCTCGGCGCGCCGCCGGGCTACGTCGGCTACGACGCAGGCGGCGAGCTTACCAATGCGATGCGCGAGAAGCCGTTCTCGGTGGTGCTGTTCGACGAGATCGAGAAGGCGCATCCGCGGCTGCTCGACAAGTTCATCCAGATTCTGGAGGACGGGCGCCTCACCGACGGACGCGGCGAGACCGTCTACTTCTCCGAGTCGATCATCATCTTCACCTCCAACCTCGGCATCTACGTCGAGGGCCCGGACGGGCGGCGCGTCCAGAACGTACGCCCGGGCGACTCGTACGATACGGTCGAGCGTAACGTGCGCGAAGCAATCTCGAACCACTTCCGCTACACGCTCGGCCGTCCGGAAATTCTCAACCGCATCGGCGAGAACATCGTCGTATTCAATTTCATCGTGCCCGAGGTCGGCGTGAAAATCCTCGACGCGATGGTGCGCAACATTGCGCGCCGGGTGGAGGAAGAACATGGCTTGAAGCTGGAACTCTCCGACGTGGCCCGCGCCAAGCTCGTCGACGGCTGCCTCGCCGATCTCTCGCTCGGCGGCCGCGGCATCGGCAACCAGCTGGAGACAGCGCTGATCAATCCGCTGGCGCGTGCGCTCTTCATGACCGACCTGAAGGGACGCGAACGCATCGTCGTCGCCGATATCAGTGAGCGCGACAAGGTCTATACCGTGACGCTCGCTTGACGCGCGAATGAAGCTTCAACTCAACAAGGCGCACTATCCCGTCACGGCCCTCGGACCCGGCCGCCGCATCGGCATCTGGACCCAGGGCTGCTCCATCCGTTGCCCGGGTTGCGTCTCGCTCGACACGTGGAAGCCCGATCGCAGCAAGTCGATCGAAGTCGGCGCGCTGATCGCGTGGTGCAAGCGGGTGTGCGGCGGCGCGGTCGACGGCGTCACCATCTCGGGCGGCGAGCCGTTCGACCAACCGAAAGCGCTCGGCGCACTGCTGGACGGATTGATCCTCTGGCGCAAGACATCCGGCCAGTCCTTCGACATTCTCTGCTACAGCGGCTACCGGGTGGAGAGGCTGCGCAAGGAACACCCGCGCCTGCTCGATCGGATCGATGCGCTCATGTGCGATCCGTATGTCGAGAGCCTCGCGACCGAGCGGCCGTGGCGCGGCTCGGACAATCAGCGCCTCGTGCCGCTCACCACGCTGGGACACAGCCGCTACGACGCCTACATCGACGCCGCCGGCGAAGAGCCGAAACGCTTCCAGGTGGTCGCCGATGGCAAGCGCATCTGGTTCGTCGGCATCCCGCATCGGGGCGACCTGGACCGGATCGAGCAGGCGTGCGCCGAGCGTGGCGTGTCGCTCGCCGCCACGTCCTGGCGCGCATAGTGGCAATGGGATCCGGCGCAGTACGCTCGGTAGCGCGGTCGTGGATCTGATCAAGCTTTGTCCTACATGCGGCGCCGAGAACGCGCCGACGGCAGCGCGCTGCGGCTGCGGCGCTTTCCTGATCGGTGTCGATCTGACCGAGAAGCCGCTCGCGGCCGCTGCTGAAGCGCAACATGTTTCCCTCACCCCCGACCCCTCTCCCAGAGGGAGAGGGGAGGGTCAGGCGCCCGCTGATGCGAGAAAGTCGCCGGCTACGAGTGAGCAGGCGACGCAGAAGGCGCTCGCAACAGTCGCCAGAGAGCAAGCTGAGAACGCGATCGAGGCTGTCGCGCTAGCGCAGACGCCCCTCTCCCTCCGGGAGAGGGGCAGGGGGGTGAGGGAAAGGGCCACCGGCGCGGTATGCGCTTTCGACGATTGCGGCCAGACCAACCCTCCCGGAAGCTCTGTCTGCGTCTACTGCAACCGGCTATTGGTTGTGGAGGCCGCTGGCCCGGCAACCGAGGCGGGAACGCTCGAAGCGTTCGGAGGCGCTGCACGATCCCACGAAGGCCCCCCTGCCGTCACTCCCGCGCAAGCGGGAGTCCAGGCTACGCAATCGACTCTGGATTCCCGCTTGCGCGGGAATGATGTAGCGGATACCGATCCACCGTCCGCAGCGCCTGCTCCCACGCGCCGCACGCTGATCCGCCTGCCCACCGCCCTCGCAGCCCGCTTCGACATCGAAGAGCCTTTGAAAGCCTCGGGCGGCGAGGCCGACCTCTTCGTCGTGCGCAACAAGGCGGGCGGCGAACAAGCGGTGCTCAAGCTCTACCGGCACGGCATCGAACCGAATACCGATGTGCTGGAGCGAGTGAGCCGCGCGGCGCCCGATCAGCTCGTTCACCTGCTCGAACACGGGCGCGACGAAGGCGTTCCCTACGAGCTGCTCGAATACTGCGAGCACGGATCGCTGCGCACGCTGTTCAAGGGACGGCCCGTGCCGCTGGATGCGGCCCGCACGCTGCTGACCGAGCTCGCGGGAGCGATCGCGCATCTGCACGCCTGCGGCATCGTGCATCGCGATCTCAAGCCCGAGAATGTGCTCATACGCGGGCTGCTTCCGCTCGACCTGGTGCTGACCGATTTCGGCATCGCCTCGGTCACGCAGGCGACCATGCACTACACGTCGGCTGCGCGCACGCTGCGCTACAGCGCGCCCGAAGCCGGCTCCAACTGGGTCGGCAAGCCCACCGACTACTGGGCGCTCGGCATGATGCTGGTGGAAGCGCTCACCGGCCGTCATCCGTTCGAAGGGCTGTCCGACCATGTCGTTGCGCATTGGCTCGTGACCCGGCCGATCGACGTGTCGGGCGTGGCCGACCCGCGCTGGCAGCGGCTCTGCCGCGGATTGCTCACGCGCGAACCGAAGGCACGCTGGGGTGCGGACGAGATCACGCGCTGGCTCGGCGGCGACGACTCGCTCGCCGTTGCCGACGAGCGTGGCGCTCCGGTAGCAGGTGCGGCGTCGCCGTACCGCGTGGGCGACAATGAATGCCGCACGCCGCGTGAGCTCGCGGTCGCGCTTGCCGCCGACTGGGCCACGGGCGTGAAGGATTTGAAGCGCGGCATGTTGCGCGCCTGGCTGCAGAACGATCTGCGCGATCAGAACCTCGCCCGCGCCGCGGCCGACGTCGAGGAGGCGCTCGAAATCTCCGACGACGAACGCCTGCTGCGCCTGCTGTTGCAGCTCGATCCGGCGCTTCCACCGGTCTTCAAGGGCTACGACATTTCGGTCGCAGGCCTCGCAGCGCTCACGCGCAAGGCGCTCGAAGATCACAACGAGGAACGGCAAACCGTGATCGAGCTGCTCGACCGGCGCATCCTCGATCGTTTTCCGGGCAACGCATTGCAGGACGTGCGTGCGCGCTTCGACGCAGCGAAGTACGAATTCGAGCGCGCGCTCGAGACCGCGTTCGACGCCGGCGCGCCGCGCGACCTCGCGCCCGAGGGCCGCGAGTGGCAACTGCGCATGCTGCTGTTCGTGCTCGACCCGCCGAAGGGATTGGTCGAGTCTCTGCGTGCTTCGGCGCGGCGGGTCGGTGGAAGGGCCGCGCAACGCTGCGATTGGTATCGTGCGCTGGGTGACCCGGCGCTCGCCAGCCCGGCGACGCTCGGTGCGATGGTCCTGCTCGGACCGTCCGCCGCGCAGCAGGGGATGGAACTGGAACGCGAAGCGGCTCGGCGTGCATTGGGCGATCTGTCGATGACGATCGAATCCAACGCCCGCCTTGGCGAAGAACACGGCGATGCCCGCGAGCAGTTGGCTGCCACGCTGGAGGCCTCGCACGACGAGGACGAAGTGCTCGCGCTCGCGGCGCGGTTGACCGAGCGCTCGCAGGCCATCGAGCGTTCGCTCGACGCCGGGTGGCGCGAAGCGGTATTCGAAAGCCGCGCGGTTGCCGAACCGGCGCGACTGGTGGAAGTACGCCGGCGGATCGGCGAATGGGCGGCCTGGAAGGCGGGTGATAGCTGGGCGGGATTCGGCGAGCAGATCGAATTGCGCTCGGTCTCCGAGCGGCGCGGCTATCGCTTGCAGCTCGCGACCCAGATCGAGGCGCGCCGTGTTCCGTACAAGTACAGTCCCGCCGATATCGCGCGCATGCCCGCGCGCGCCAAGGCTGCGCTCGACGACGTCTGGTCGTGCGCCATGCCGGCGTTGCCGCAATTCGCCGCCGATTTGAAGATCACGCACGCGCAGGATCTGCGCTGCTCGCGCTGCGGCGCTTCAGGACGGGTGGAGCTGCAGGAATCGTGGGGCAGCACGGCGTATCCCTTCTCGACCACCTTCGCCTGTGGCGACAAGGTGGGCGTGCAGTGCCAGACGCGGCTCGCGTGGGCCAACGCGCATCTGGCCGCGTCCGGTGTGCCCGCGTTCGTCGACGATTTCGTCGAGACGCACGCCCGCCAGGAGGATGCGCCCGAGCGCACACTGGAATTCATGGCGCCGAGCATCCCCGAGCGTTGGATCGGGCAGCTGCCCTCCGGGACGGTTCGCAACGACTTGGCAGGTAAGCTCGACGGCGTCGCAGCCGACGTCAAACCGAACGAGCGCGTGAGCGCGCAGCGGCTACGAATCACGTGGGACGCATTGGCCGAGGTGCACTATCGCTACCGCGACAAGGATTACGTCGTGTGGATTCCGCAGCGAGCTGATGCGCTGCCGATCGCGCTGGAGCATGCGCTGCCTTCGGCCGCTGCTGCGGTTTCGTCGCATGCCTCCGATGTGCTCGATCCGGCGACCGCAACGACTGCAGATCAGCCGCTGGCGGAGGAGGCCGATACGCCTGCGGTTTCGCGCCCGGCTGCGCCATCGTTTCCGCGCTGGCTGCGTACGCTGCTGTGGTGGGGCGGGGCGCTGATCGTTGCCGCTTGCCTGCTCACCTGGATCGTGAACTGGAAGCCTTGATCCGCGAAATAGGGGCCACGATCGGCGTTCCGGACCCGGTGCAAGAACCAAGATCCCGTCGTTGCTCTTTTCCTGGTCAGGGCTCCGGCACGAGCGCCGGTGGCTTCGGTTCGCGCGGCAACCACAGCAGCACGCCCGCTCGGCAGGCCGCAATGATCACCATCAGCCAGAACAAGGCGTCGAATCCCATCGTCTTGACCACGGGCCCGAGCAGCCAGACCGCCAGCGCGCTGATGCCCGCCGACACCGCCAGGCGCATGCCGGCGACGCGCGAGCGCAATCGGTCGTCGACGTAGCGCACGATCATGGCGTCGGTGAACGGGATCGACCCGAAGATGAGAATCATCACGGCGAGCAGCAGCACGAAAAGCATCCAGCCGTCGGCGTAGGCGGCGAGCGCCAGGATCGGAATGAGCGGCACCGACATCGCCAGCGTGAGCGGCTTGAACGCGCTGCGGTCGATCAGGTTGCCGACCACGATCTGCGCGAGCGAAGCGACGGCGTAGATTCCCGCGAGCAGCGCGCCGAGCACGGCCGGATCGCGCAGGATGTGGGCGAAGCGCTCGTTCAGGAGTTGCGCGTTGCCGTTGGTGGTGAAGTTGAACATGAGGCTCGATGTGACGGCGGCGGCTGTCATCACCGTGAATACGCGCGCGAGCATCGCCGGTGGCAGAACGACCTGGGCCCGCCCCTTGCGCTTCGCCGGCGCCTCGGTCTCCTGCGGGCACAGGATCGCGAAGGCGATGCCGCAGCCGATCGAGAGCAGGCCGGGGATTGCGAACGCCGCGCGCCAGCCGATCCACTTCACCAGAAATCCCGTGACGAGCGCCGCGACGGCGATTCCGAGATTGCCCGCCAGCCCATTGAAGCCGATCACCGCGCCCGGATTGCGCGCGTGCTGGACCAGCATGGGAATGCCGACGGGATGATAGATCGATGCGAACGCGCCCATGATCGCGAGCGTGATTGCGATCTGCCATGCGTTCTGCGCCATGGCGGTCAGCAGGGCGGAGGCGCCCATGCCGACGAAGAACACGATCATCATGCTGCGGCGGCTCCACAGGTCGCCCAGCCGTCCTGCCGGCACCGAGCCGATGCCGAAGAGGAAGAACGCCGCCACGCTGTACGGCATGAGGTCGGCCCAGTTGGCGTAGCCGAAATCGGCCGCGATCGTGACCACCGCGGTGGCGAAGATCAGCAGGAACATGTGGTCGACCGCGTGCCCGATATTGAGCAGCACCGCGATCGAGCGCGGAAAATCGCGGGCGACGGGAGAGGAATCGACGATCGTGTTCATTTTTCGCGGGCGGCGGCCTTTGGTAGCGGAAGCAGGCAGTTTGCGTGATATACAATCGTCTGTCTTTCGAGCTTTCGCCTACAATTATCGAGAAATGGACACACGAGTGAATAGCGGCGGCGCGCTTTCCGACCTTTCCGCGATTCCCGCGATCGCCGATACCCGCGGCGTGCGCGAGCATCCGGTCGCCGACGCCGGCTCGGCTGCCATCGTCGTGCGGCAGACGACTTACCCGAGCGGCTTCCATATCACGCCGCACTGGCACGTCCGGGCGCAGTTCCTGTTCGCCGCCTCCGGCACGATGACCGTGCGCACGCTGCGCCGCGGCTGGATCGTGCCGCCGAGCCGTGCGCTATGGATACCGGCCGGCACGGTGCACGAGATCCGGATCGATGGCACGGTCGAGATGCGCAGCCTCTACATCGAGCCCACCGCCGCGGCCGGGATGTGGGGCGAGTGCGTCGTGCTCGAGGTAACCTCGCTCGCCCGCGAGCTGATCCTGCGCGCCGGCGCCCTGCCGTTGCGATACGATGAGAGCGGCGACGATGGGCTGCTCATGCGTCTGCTGCTGGCGGAGATCCGGCGCTTGTCGGTGTGCGCGCTGGATCTGCCGCTGCCCGAAAGCCCGGATCTCGCGCGGCTTTGCGAGCGCGTCCTGAACGACCTGTCCGCCCGGCGTCCGTGTCGTACGCAGGCGGACGATCTCGCCATGAGCACGCGCACGCTCTACCGCCGGTTCCTGAAGGAGACCGGGATCACGTTCGCTCGCTGGCAGCAGCAGGCGCGCTTGCTGGAAGCGATTCGGCGCCTGGCCGAGGGCGCCTCGGTGACGGCCACGGCGCTGGATCTGGGCTACGAGAGCACCAGCGCGTTCTCTGCCATGTTCCGCCGTTCGCTCGGGCAGACGCCGCGCGCGTTCGTCACGGGCTGTTCCAATCATCGCCAGGAGGAGACAGCATGAAATCGTACTGGATCGTGACCAAGGGTCACGAAGCGGTGCTCGAGCTTCGCGACGTGCCCGAGCCGAAGCCGAAGCGCGACGAAGTCGTCGTCCGAGTGCATGCCAGCGCGCTCAATCGCGGCGAGCTCTTCGTCGGTGGCGCCGTGCACGGCGGGCCGGAGAAGCTCGGCGGCAGCGAGTGCTCCGGCGTCATTCATGCGCTGGGTGAGGGCGTCACCGGCTGGAAAGTCGGCGAGCGCGTGATGGGCCGCGCCCGCGGTACGTGGGCGCCTTATGCCGTCATGGAAGCGGCGCAGGTCCTGCCCATGCCCTCGCGGCTCACATGGGAGCAGGCCGCGGCGATTCCTTCCAGCTTTCTCACCTCCTACGAAGCGATCGTGCGCCTGGGCAGGCTCGAGAAGGGCGAGTGGCTGCTGGTGCTCGGTGCGTCATCCGGTGTCGGCGTCGGCGCGATCCAGATTGCACAGGTGCTCGGGGCGCATTCGATCGGCACCTCGGGCTCGGCGCAGAAGCTGGAGAAGCTGAAATCGATCGGACTCGACGTGGGCATTTGCACGCGGGCGCCTGATTTTTCCGCCAAGGTGCGCGAGGCGACCGGCGGCAAGGGCGCGAACGTCGCGCTCAATCTCGTCGGCGCGAGCGTGTTCCCCGAGATCCTGCGCTCGCTCGCCTACCAGGGACGGGTAGCGATCGTCGGTTATGTCGATGGCAAGTTCAGTGCCGAGATCGATCTCAACGCGGTGCACGTCAACCGCTTCGATATCTTCGGCGTGTCGAACACCAAGCTGCCTGCCGAGCAAAGATCGCTCGCGACGCGTGGCTTCGAGCGCGACATTCTGCCTGCGCTCGTGGACGGGCGAGTCACGCCGCTCGTCGACCGCGTGTTCGGGTTCGACGAGCTCCCCGCCGCCAAACACCATATGGAATCCGATGCGATGGCCGGCAAGATCGTCGTGAATGTGGCCGCATGAGATTCGGTTTTTCTGGCGGTTCGGAGGCGGCCGCATGAGCGTTCGAATTCGGCACATCGAAGCGCGCGACGAGCCGCGCTGGCGCGAGCTCTGGGACAGCTATTGCCGCTTCTACGAGCGGGAACCCTCCGAGCCGATCACGCGGCATACCTGGGCGCGAATCATGAATCCCGATTCGCCGGTGTATGCCATCGTGGCCGAGAATTCCGACGGCTGCGTGATCGGCATGGCCAACTACATCATCCACGACAACACCGCCACTTTGACGCCGATCTGTTACCTGCAGGATCTCTTCGTCGATCCGCAGGAGCGCGCACACGGCGTGGGCAAGCAGCTCATCGACTGGCTGGTGGCGGAGATGGCAGCGCAGGGCTGGTCGCGCCTGTACTGGAACACGAAGGAGAACAACTATCGCGCGCGCGGCCTGTACGACAAGTACACGCCGCACAGCGGGTTTTTGCGGTACGTGGTCAACAATTCAGCCGCGCAATAGAACACTTCACCCGCGCCGGCACACCACGACACGGCGACCGCCGCTTCACGCCGCGCGGGCGATCAGCATCAGCAGACCGGCGAGCGCGACCGGTGCCGCGGCAATACGCAGCGCCAGCGGCCGGCCGCGCGCGGCAAGCCCGACACCTACGCCGCCGATGTGTAGAAGCGCCGTGCCAAGCAACAGCCCGGCGATATAAGGCACTTGATCGACCACGCCAGGCGCCTCGACGGCGTGGGCAGCGCCATGGAACGGTGCAAGGAGCGCCACCACGGCGACGCTAACGGCAACGCCGACGCGCGCATCGCACGCGACCAGCACGCCGAGCAGCAGTACCGATGCGGCAATCGACACTTCCGGCATCGGCAGGGCGATACCGCCCGCACCGATGATGCCGCCCATTGCCATCGCGGCCAGGAATGCGAGGGGGATGGCCCAGGTGGCCCGGCCGCCCATGCGCACCGCCCAGACGCCCACCGCGACCGCGGCGAGCAGGTGATCGAGCCCGCCGAACGGATGCACCAGGCCCAGCCAAAAGCTGCCCTCGCCGTGACCCGGATGGGCCAGCACGGCTGCAGGAAGCAGCAGCCCTATCATCAAGCTGGCCATGCGAGCGTAGGCTGAAGGAGAGACATCCTTCTCGACAGCGTTCGCGTTGCGCATGTTCGGCTCCGGATTTCTTCCCTGACTACGATTGGGCATGGGTGTGCTCGATCATACCTTCGGCTGCGATGAAGCGCACGACGTCGGCGAGCCTACCGCTCGTCGATCAACCCCGTTTTCCGTTGCAGGCATGGTTTGCGATCGTCGCTCAGGGAGAATCTCACCCGTCCGCTTCGAAATTGACGCCGAAGGTTTGCGGCGGCTTCGGCCCCCAAACATACAGCGAATCTTCGGCCGCGTAATTGGTCGGCTTCCAGTCCGCGTCGGCGGGAATGTAGTCGATGTCGCAGAAGTACTCCGCGAGGCTCATCCACGGATCACGGATGTAATGGAAGAAGTTGGAGCCGATCACGTGCCGGCCGAAGCCCCAGCCGTCGCCGTAGCCTTTGTCCAGCAGGTTGCACGCGCCCAGGCCGATCTCGTCCACGTTCGCGACCTCGAAGCTGGCATGATGGAATCCGGGCTTGTCCGACGCGAGCAACGCCAAGACGTGATGGTCGCTGCCGCCGTGCGTGTGCAGGAATGCGACGATGTTCTGCGCGCGGTCGGAGAGCTTGAGGCCGGCCACGCGCGTATAGAAGTCGATCATGCGCTCCAGCTGCGGCGTGAAGCGCAGGATGTGACCGAGCCGCGTCGGGCGCACGCGAGCAT
>WHTS01000129.1 GCA_009377585.1 Betaproteobacteria bacterium | reverse complement strand
GGGCAAGCCACTCCGCGCAGTTTGGCAGCCACACTGCGACACGGTCACCGCGAGAAATCCCCTGCGCGGCCAGGCCGGCCGCAACGTGCTCGCCGAGCTCTACCAGCTCTGCGAATGTCGTGCATTCCCGTTCGCGCTGAAGCGCAGTTGAGTGCGGTGCGCGGTGCGCTATGGCGAGCAGCGACCCCGTCACTGTCGTCGCGCTGTACGGGGTATTGTCGAGGTAGCCGTTGTGCAATCGGACCGTCCTTTTCGAACCTGCTATATACGGCGTGCATCCCCCGCGGCGGGTCGGCCGGGGACTCTTCTCTCCATGCCTCGTAGCCCCACGGCAGAGCCGGTGCCCTGAACCATTTCGGTCGACGGGTTCGCCCGATTATTGCGCGCGCACACCAGCGGCGTGTAACGTTTCAGCCCATTTGGCGGCGTCGTTCTTCATCCAGGCAGCGAGCTGCTCAGGCGTGCTGCTGGTGGCCTCCGCACCGATCGCTGAAAACTTTTCCCTGATGTCCGGCGTCTGCAAAATCCTGACGAGAGCCGAGTTGAGCCTCGTGATGATTTCCTTTGAAGTTTGCGCGGGCGCGACGACACCATCCCATATGCTGAATTCGAATCCGGGAAGGCCCGCCTCGGACATCGTGGGCAGGTTAGGTGTCACCGGGGCGCGCACTGCTCCGGTAACAGCGAGCGCTTTCAACTTGCCTGCCTGCACGTGCCCCAACGCGATTGGAATGGGGGCGAAAAAGATGGCGACTTGGCCGCCAAGCAGATCATTCAAGGCCGGCGCCCCACCCTTATAGGGGACGTGCAGTATGTCTACGCCTGCGGCGGTCTTGAACAACTCTCCGGCAAGATGATTGCCGCTGCCGACGCCTCCACCTGAGGCATACGTAAGCTCGCCTGGTTTGGATGCGGCCAAAGCGATCAATTCTTTTACGCTTTTGACGGGTAGGGAAGGGTGTACCACCAGAACGTAAGGCCGGATCGCCAGCATGCCGACCGGTGCAAAATCCCGGTACGAGTCGTAAGGCAGTTTTTTGTAGATCAGCGGATTGATCGAATGAGTGCTGGTCGACGCCATGAGCAAGGTATAACCGTTCGGTGCATCTGCAGCCGCGAGCTGAACTCCGATGATGCCGTTCGCGCCGCCGCGGTTATCGACGATTAGCTGCTGCCCGATCTCTCTTGTGAGTTTGGGGCCGATGAGACGAGCGATCACATCGACCGGTCCGCCCGCCGGATACGGGACAATGAGGCGAATGGGCTTGTTCGGATAATTCTGGGCATGTGCGGGGGCACCAGGGAAAATCCAGAAAACAGCGAAAGAGAGTGCGCGATAGATTGTTATGTGTTTCATGGGAGAGCTCCTTTGTTTCCGTCCGCGTCGTGCGGCAAGAGGGCGGCGGCGGTGTTGAGCAGCGAGCAACCTGATCGATCGATAATTGTGACATGATGCGCCGACGTTCCGACAGAAACGCGTAACCACCAGGAGCCACGACATGATCGTAGATATGCGTCTGCGGCCGCCGCTTCCCAGCCTCCTCGATACACCGTTGTTCAAGCCGGGCGCAAAAAGCTCAACGTCCCATGCCGATTATCCTCGAGCGCCTTCGGCTGACGCTCGATCCCCCGATCTTCTCCTGCGCGAGATGGACGCGGCCGGTATCGAACTCGGCGTGGTAATGGGCCGTCAATCGTCGGGCGGTCTCGGGTCAGTCCCGAACACGGAGCTTGCTGACTGGATTTCCCGCTACCCTGATCGTTTCGTGGCGTGGGCCGGCATCGACGTAACACAGCCCATGGAGCAGATTCTCGCCGAAGTCGCGGAATCCACCGGCCGACGTGGGTTCAAGGGCGTTTCTCTCGAGCCATCGATCGCGCCGGGCTTTACGGGCACCGATGACAAACGACTGTACCCGCTCTACGACGACTGCCAACAACGTGACATACCGATAAGCATCACTCTCAGCGCGATCCTGCAGGCGAGCGAAGGCCGCCCCGTCGAATATGGCACGCCGATTCAGCTCTACCGGGTGGCGCTCGATTTTCCCAAGCTTGCCATACATGTAGCCCACGCCGCCTGGCCATGGGTGATGGAAATGATCGGCGTTGCCTTCACCCGTCCGAATATTTGGATTTCCCCCGATCAATATCTGCTGCCTCCGCTGCCGGGTGCCCAGCTTTATGCGCAGGCGGCGGTAAATTTCTTTCAGGATCGCACGCTGTTCGGAACCGCGTATCCGTTCAAACCGCTTCCCGAAATGGTAAGCGCTTATCGCTCGTGGAATTGGCCAAAGCTCATCGAGCAGCAGATACTCTCAGAAAACGCGCTGAGGCTGATGCGCATGAAATGACATCGTATGAACGCCGAGCCCACTGATCGGCATTGACTCGCCACAATCCGCCGTCTATGGTGTATCCACTGGCGGATGCAGAGCCGCGCATCGTCGGCGTGTTTCTGCGGAAACCGGCTAACATACGTTAAGCGGGGAGGATGGCAATATGAAACTGAAACGCGCGCTGGCAGCAGCGGTTGCGCTGGGCTGTCTATTCGCCGCAGCCCATGCGCAGGAGTTCCCATCAAAGCCGATCCGCTTCATCGTACCGTTCCCGCCTGGCGGCGGTACCGACACGTTCGCACGCAGCATCCAGCCCAAGCTCAGCGAGGCGCTAGGCCAGCAGGTGGTCGTCGACAACCGGCCAGGGGCGCAAGGCAGCATCGGAACGGCACTTGGAGCCCAGGCAGCGGCTGACGGACACACCATCGTCCTGGGATTTATCGGCACGCTCGCGATCAATCCTCACCTCTACCGTAAAGTCGGTTACGATCCGATCAAGGATTTTGCTGCGGCTGCGCAGGGCACCGCCCAGCCGTACGTCCTTATTGTTCATCCTTCGCTGCCGGTAAAGACGGTCAAAGATCTGGCGGCGCTCGCCAAGAAGAAGCCGGGCCAGTTGGCCTTCGGCTCTTCGTCGTCTGCAGCGCAGCTCGCCGTCGTGCTGTTCAAGATGGTCACCGGTGCCGAGGTACTGCACGTTCCATACAAAGGCGCCTCCCCTGCGCTCCTGGATCTCCTCGGCGGCAATATCGGGATGCTTTTCGCCGCGCCCGCCGGACCGATGGGCCACGTGCAGAGCGGCAAGCTGCGAGCGCTTGCGGTCACCGGCCCTAAACGCGTGCCGGCGTATCCTGACGTCCCCACTTCCGCTGAAGCGGGGTATCCCGAAATGGAGGTGACGGGGTGGTACGGCGTGGTTCTGCCGGCCAAGACGCCGAAGCAGATCGTCAGCAGAATAGGCACCGAAGTCATCCGCGCGGTGGAGGACCCCGAGGTCAAGAAGCGCCTCGACGCCGCCGGCCTCACCGCGGCGCCAGCGGGCCCGGAGAAATTCGCGGCGTTCATCAAGAGCGAGTACACGCGCTGGGGCAAAGTAGCGGAGGCCGCAGGGCTCAAGGTCAAGTAAAGTTGAGAGCGGGTGTCATCGACACCCGCTCGAGACGACGCAGATAACGACGGCGCGGGTGATTGAGGCGCCGAGCTCCCGGAAACATGGCGCCGGTGTGGCCGCGGTTCATCAGCGTGCCGGCTCCAGATGTCGAACAATCTTACGTGGCTTGGCAGCGCAGCTGGAACAGTCCGAAGACGCAGAAGTCGGACATCGACGAATACCACGCGGACGAGCCGTAGCAGTAACCGAGCGCTGCCGCCACCCAGGGCGATTCGCGCAGGTGCTGGTATTCGATGGGATCGTCCTTCGACCCGATCGAATCCGCACCCATGACGTCCGGCATGCGCGCCCCGGTCGATGCGCCCGGGAACACCATCGGAATGCCGCGCTTGCGCACGACCGCCTTCATGTGCTTCAGCTTCTTGATGTCGATGTTCGCGCTCGACGCGCCTTTCACCGTGAAATCGTTCGACATCACGGCGATGTTGCGGCCGCCGACCCGCCCGAACCCCGCGACCTTGCCGTCCGCCGGCGTCGTAGCCTTGTCCTCGGGGCGCGCCGACGCGGCGAAGCGCCCCGATTCGATGAACGAGCCAGGATCGACCAGCAGGTCGATGCGCTCGCGCGCGTTGAGCACCCCTCCTTCCATCTTCTATTCGGCGCGAGCGCCCGTTTGGCGAATGATCGGCCAAGAGCGAAGCGCGCGTTCTCATGGCTCGGCGACGCCGCCACGTAGCTTCGTTTCAAGAACTACGCATCGGCCGAGCGCCTACTTGTCGATTCGGTAGCGCGCGAGCTTCCCCGCATCCAGCGTGAGCCCGATGCCCGGACCTTCGGGCACGTGCAGCAGGCCGTCCCTGATCGCGAGCTCCTGCTCGGCAACATGATCCGCAGCATCGAGAAAACTGCTGATCTCGTGGGCGTGCTGGGCCTTGTAGGTGCTCGCGAAATGCGCACCGGATGCCGTGCCGATGTGCATGTCCGCCTGCGTGCCGTTGTGCGCAGGCGTGTAATGCGAGCGGCACAGCGCGAGGATCTGCTTCGATTGCGTATAGCCGGTGCGCGCGCAGGTTTCATGGTTGCTCTGGAGATGCAGGATCAAATTGCGCACGAGCTTGCCCACCTCGCCATGCTCATGTTTATCGTACTGGCCGGGATCGATGCCGACAATCCCTTGGCATCACTGCAGGCCTGTGGTCCGCAAGAATAGCTTGTGTTCGGCTGGCATACGCACACTCTCGTACGCGGTCCGTGCAGAACGCGTCACGCCGCAACGTCCACAGGCAAGCAATCGGTATAATGCGGCGCTCTCTGGACGCAGAACTGGTACAGTCCGGGCAGGTTGCGTCTGACGGGCCTTCGCAGCGCCTGGACGGCGCACCGAACGCATCGGGGAGGGCACCCCGGTGCACCGCGTACATTGGATGGAGGCGTGATGACGACCAGTTTCCAATCTCCCGGGATCGCACAGGCGATTCTCCTCGCAGCAGCGACGGCATTGGGCGGCGGCGCAGCCGCCGCGGCGCAGGCCGAATTCCCGGCGCGTCCGGTGCGACTCGTCAATCCCTATACCCCCGGCGGATCCGTGGACCTCGTGGGGCGCGCGCTGGCCGCCGGCGTCACCGAGATCTGGGGCCGGCAGGTGATCGTCGACAACCGTCCCGGTGCGGGCACGACGATCGGCACCGAGCTCGTGGCACGTGCCGAGCCGGACGGTTACACCATGCTCATCAACAGCTCGGCGATCGCGATCATGCCGAGCATGTACAAGAGCCTGCGCTTCGACCCGGTAGCTGACCTGACGCCAGTCGCGCTCGTCGGAGTCACTCCGCTGCTCATGGTGGTGAATCCGAACTTCGAGGCGAAATCGGTGCAGGAAGTGATCAAGCTCGCCAAAGCGCGCCCGGGGAAGATCCCGGCGGCGACATCGGGGGTGGGCAGCACGAACCACCTGGCGCTGGAGCTATTTAAGCACATGGCCGGGGTCGACCTGATTGCCGTGCCGTACAAGGGCGGCAACCCGGCGATCGCCGGCCTGATGGGCGGTCAGACGATGGTCCACTTCAACGTTCCGGGCAATGTCATAGCGCACATCAAGGCTGGAAAGCTGCGTGCGCTCGCCGTGACCAGCGCGAAGCGAGTCCCCTACCTGCCCGACCTGCCGACGATGAAAGAATCGGGCATACCCGACCTCGAAGCGAGCGTCTGGTATGGCGTGCACGGCCCGGACAAGCTTCCGCCCGCCATCCTCAAGGCGTGGAGCGATGCGATCAACCAGTACCTGAAGACGCCGAAGGCGCAGGAACATCTGCGCCGCACTTACATGCACGTCGATCCCAACACGCCGGCCGAGTACGCGCAGTTCTACAAGCGCGAGGTCGAGCGCTGGGCCATGGCGGTGAAGGCGGCCGGCATCGAGCCGCAGTAGCGACTGAACCGCTGCGCGAATTCCGGATCGGTTCACATCGAATCACGGTCGAGGGCCGCGTTACCACCGCACCGCACTCATCCCGAAGCCTGGAGAACACGACAACACTACGAGCATTTCGCGAGCCGTGATCGATCATAGGGGTTTGCTGCCTTCAGGAGGTGGGGGCGATTTCGGCAGCCGACGTTCGGACGCTCCGGTCCGGATTGGCCGATCCGTCGTTGGAGTACGCTGACCGCGAGTCGCTAAAGGACTCTCTGGCCGGCTTACTGGGCCAGATAGAGCTGACGCGCGACGGCCACGGGGTGCGTGATCCACTACCGGATACGCACCGGGGATAAGGTGGCGTCGATGAAGTGGCGTGCCCGCGGCGAGCCGAGCAAATCCCCGCTCTACGGACGGCCCGGATCGTTTCGCTCTAAGCGATTGATACATGATGAGATACTGCATTGGCCGCTGGACAAAGCATTGCTACGGCGAACCACTTGCGCCGGGCAGTCGCATGCCTCACCCTGGTGAAAGGCCGACTCGGGCGAATGACCTGTCTCTGCTAGACTCACCCAAGGTCTGAGACGGCCGGTTCGAGCATGCTCGATGTCTGGCACATCGAGGCTTTCGAAGTTGGGTGACCCAAATGGCCGCGCCAACAAGAGATCCAGCCGAAATCAACGCCGTGCGAGCGGCGCGCAAACGCAATGCGTCTGGGTGCTTGACACCAATGTCGTAGTCGCCCTAGCAATGGGCGAAGGCCACCCCAGCCGAATCATCGAATGGCCACCGACACTGCTCAATAGTTGCGACCCTCCATGCGAGCTTGCACTCGCAACTGCCTCGCTGCACCATGAGCTACAGCCTGACGGACGAACAGCGGCAGATCCAGGATCTCATTCGGCGCGTGGCCCGTGAGAAGGTGGCCGCGCGCGCGAGCGCGATCGATCGCGACGCCGAGTATCCCGCCGACATGTTCCAGCTGCTGAAGGAGCTCGGGCTTTTTACACTGCCCTTCCCACCACAGTATGGCGGCAGCGGCAGCATGCTGTCTGCCTGCATCGCGGTGGAAGAACTCGGGCGCGTTTGCTACAACACGGCTTATCTGCTGGTCGTGCAGTGGTTGCCATTCGGTGCCATCCTCACCGGAGGCACCCAGGCGCAAAAGGATCGGTACCTTCCCGGGCTTGCGAGCGGTGCACTGCGCGCTGCGTTTTCCACCACCGAGCCGCAGAGCGGTTCCGACGTGCAGGGGATCACGACGCGGGCCACACGTGTTGCCGGTGGCTACCGTCTGGACGGCGCCAAGATCTGGTGCACCAACGCGCCGGTCGCGGATTTCATTTTGGTCGCTGCAAAGCTCGAAGGCGGGACCCGCAAGCCGACGATCGGGCTTTTCATCGTGAAGCAAGGCGCGAGCGGCTTCGTCGTCGGCCGCAAGGAGGACAAGATGGGCGCCCGTGGCGTCCCATCGTGCCCGCTGTTTCTCGACGGTGTGTTCGTCCCCAACGAGGATTTGCTCGGCTCCGACCCCAGTCAGGGGTTCAAGGTCGTAATGGAAGCATTCAACCAGTCGCGCCCGATCATTGCGGCGCGCGGCGTCGGCCTTGCGCAGGGCGCCCTGGATCACGCGATCGAGTTCATCCAGAACCGCCGTGCATTCGGACAGACCGTGAGTGACTTCCAGGGTCTTCGCTGGATGGTGGCCGACATGGCGATCGAGACCGAGGCCGCGCGCCAGCTGATGTACCGCGCTGCCGCGCTCGTCGATTCCGGCGCGAGCGGCCGGGAGCTCGCGCCGATAGCGGCGATGGCCAAGTGCTTGTCCACCGACAACGCGATGCGCGTTGCCACCAATGCCGTCCAGCTCTTCGGAGCAGCCGGCGTCTCGGCTGAGTTCCCGATCCAGCGTTATTTCAGGGATGCCAAGGTCCTGCAGATCGTCGAAGGCACCAATCAAATTCAGCGCAACATCATCGCGGACAGCCTGCTCGGCAAGCCGGCGCGGCGGTAATCGGTTCTACGCGCCTAACTCGCAGGATTCGAGATGGATACGGTAGAACCGGGCTTCACTCCGATCCGTTCATCGAGCGTCGATCGGTCTCTCGGCTTTTCTAGCGAGCTATCTGATTGGCGATGATGAGCTTCTGAATCTCGCTCGTACCCTCGTAAATGCGCAACGGCCGGATCTCCCGATAGAGGCGCTCCACGGCGCTCCCGGAAGTCACGCCGAGACCGCCGAATAGCTGCACCGCCGAATCGATCACGCGCTGGGCGGCTTCGGTCGCATAGAGCTTTGCCATGGACGCCTCCCGCGTCACACGCTCTGCGCCTCGATCCTTCGCCCACGCGGCACGGTACACGAGCAATGCGGCGGCATCGACCTCCAGTGCCATTTCACTCACGCGCATGCGCGTGGCTTGCATGTCGGAGAGTCGGCCGCCGAAAAGCGTTCGGTTCCGCACGTGTCCGAGTGTCTCGGCCAGCGCACGGCGCGCGAAGCCGAGTGCCGCAGCCCCGACGGTTGCGCGGAACACGTCGAGTGTCGCCATCGCGATGCGGAAGCCGTCGCCGGTCTTCCCCAGCAGATTGGCGACCGGTACGCGGCAGTTGTCGAATCGCAATGTGCCCAGCGGGTGTGGCGCTATCACTTCGATGCGCTCCGTCACGCTGAGGCCCGGCGTATGCGCATCGACGACGAACGCCGACAATCCTTTGGCGCCCGGCTGCTCTCCGGTGCGGGCAAACACGAGGTACTGCGCCGCGATCCCCGCGTTCGAAATCCAGGTCTTTATGCCGTCGAGAACGAATCGGCCGCCATCGCGACGTGCGGCCATGGAAAGTGCGGCGACATCCGATCCTGCCCCCGGCTCCGAGAGCGCAAAGGCGGCGATCCGATCGCCGCGGGCGACAGCCGGCAAGTAACGCTGCTGCTGCTCAGGCGTTCCGAACAAGGTGATGGCGCCGCTGCCCAGACCTTGCATCGCGAACGCAAAATCGGCCAGCCCGGCGTGACGCGCAAGAACCTCGCGGATGAGGCACAAGCTGCGAACGTCGAGCCGTGGGGTAACACCGCCCAGCGCACTCGGCACGACGTAGCGCAGCCACCCGCCCGCGCCGAGCCGGCGCACGAGGTCGATCACCGTTCGCTCGGCATCGTCTTCGGCGCTCGCCGATGCGTCCAGGTTCTCGTCCGCCCAGTGCGCCAGGTCGCGTGCGAGCTGGCGGTGGCTGTCATCCAGGAATGGCCAGTCGAGGTAGCTCGAATCGAGCTCGCTCGACCAGTGTGCGCGCGTATTCAATGCCGACCTCGCCTTTCGGACCCATACGCGGGCTCGATAGCGTCTCGTCCATCGATTGGAGCGCAAGCCCCAGGCGCTGTCAACGCGCGGCGAGCACACCACTCGTGCATCGATTGACAGTCCCGGGAGCGCCGTGTATTGAGTGGACGCGTTTGGAGCAAGGAGCGATCGCGCCGATGTTCGAGTTCGTTACAGCCGATGTCCCAGGAGTATTCGTGGTCGACATGGCGCGCCCGCCCGCGAACGCGATGGGCTTCGACGACGTGGCCGAGCTGCGCGAATTGCTCGAGCGGGCGGCCACACTGCCGGCTTGCGCGGCGCTCGTGTTTCGCGCAAGCGGCCGCTTTTTCAGCGCGGGCGCGGACATCAAACTGATGCATGCGGCCGGCACCCCTGGTCCGGGGTCAGAAGTTCGTCCTCGCGAACGCGCGGGTGCAGGCGAAGTGCCGTTTTGGACTCCCGCTTGTGCGGGAATGATGGCGGCTTCTTGCACGGGTCTGGCGAGCTCGGCGGGCGAGGTTTGGCCGCTCAGCGTGCCCGGTTGGCCGGCCGCACGGCTTGCGGCCGCAGCCGTCCCCCGGCCACCTGCTCGACCAAGGCGCGCTTGAGGACCTTTCCGCTCGCCGTGAGCGGCAGCGCATCGAGCGAGACGTAGTACTCGGGCAGGTCGTACTTCGACAATCCGCGCGTTGTCAGATGCAGCAACAACTCCTCGGGCGCGAGCGATTGTCCGGCGCGCAGCACCACGCCGATACACACGCGCTCGCCCAGGCGCTCGTCGGCGACCGGGAACGCCGCCGCCTTCAGCACGGCAGGATGCGCCCGCGCGAGATCCTCGATGCGGGCCGGATGGATGTTACGCCCGCCGCGAATGATGATGTCCTTCTTGCGGCCGACGACTCGAAGCCGGCCCTGCGTATCGAGAATGCCGAGGTCGCCGGACATGAACCAGCCGTCGCGGTTGAACGACTGTTCGGTCGCGCGCTGATCGTCGAAGTAGCCGAGCATGAGGCAGGCGCCACGCCCGCCGATCTCGCCGATCTGTCCGGTGGGCAATTCGCGATCGGGATCGTCCGCATCGAATACACGCACCTCGTAGCCGGCGCAGGCGCGTCCGCAGGTCTCGGCGATGGTTTCGGCATCGTCGTCCGGAAGTGTGTACTGGTGGGCACCGTTCTCGGTCATTCCATACACGCTTTGCGGCGTGACACTCATCGCGAGCAGCGCACGTACCGTCTCACGCGGAATGGCCGAACCGCCCATGTAGAATACCTTCACCGCCCCCAGCCGGTGTACATCGCGGATGCGCGCGGCCTCGAGGATGTCGATCGCGTGCGTCGGAACGCCCATGACGTAAGTCGCGCCCGTGCGCTGGATCCACGCCAGCGCGTCGCAGTCCGCCGGTAGATCGTTGACGACGAGCTCGAAGCCGCTCACGAGTGCCTGCGCCATCGCGATGGTGCCGATGGCATGCGTCAGCGGGCTCATGCTCAAGAGCACGATATCGTGGTCGTGGCGCCAGTCCGCTGCCATCGCGCGCGCATTGGCGAGCAGGGTGTTGTCCGAATGCATGACGCCCTTGGGCTCACCGGTCGTGCCCGAGGTGAATGCGAGCAGCACGATCTTGTCCGCGTCCCTGCAAGGCTCCGGAAGCGGCGCGGTGGACCTGAGATCCAGCGCATGCGCGGGATCCGTCCCCGACTGCGCGATGGGCCTCGCGCGGTAGACGCGACGAATCGAACCGAGCCCGGCGATTCGCGAGAAGATGTCCGCGCTGTCCGCGTCCGCTCCGAAGCCGGGTTGCGTGAACAAGGCAGCGCTGCCGGTGCGCTCGAGCAGCGCAACCACCTCGGCGACCGTGTAGCTCTGATGCAACGAGGGATTACAGACGTAGCCGTTGCGCGAACAGGCCAAAGTCACGGCTATCGTCTCGGCCCGATTCGGCAGCCACACGGACACGCGGTCGCCGGTGCGCAGTCCGGCTGCATGCAGATCGCGCGCGATCGCTTCCACCCATCCGTCCAATTCGCGCCAACTGAGGCGGCGTCCACTGTCGCGCAGCGCGGGCCGATCCGGGATTGCCCGAGCGTTCGCCGCGAGCAATGCGTACAGCGTAGCGTCACGCCACCAGCCCGCACGATAGAACGCAGCCGCGCGTGCCGGATGGTGTAGGCTGAGGATCGCGCTCACGTGTGCGCTCCGCTATGCCGCGGGTCGGGGGTTGAGAAATCGAGTTGTGGCATCAGCGGACGATATGCGCGCACTGCATCCATTCGCGCCAGCGCGAGGCGGCTGCCAAGCGCCGCGTCGACGACGGCAAGCCCGCGGCGTGTCACCGTCCGATCGAGCCCGACGGCTTCGAGCCAGCAGAAGCCAACATCAAGCGCGTGCACTAGAGCAGGCTCGGCGTCCGCCAACAGTAATGCTTGGTCGACCCCCACCGCGGGCGCGCGCTCGAGGCCATCGAAGACATTCCGGTCCCAATTGCGCATGAGCGGCTTCCATTCGCCGGTCGAATCCCGTCCACCGCGCGCACGGTACGGCGCGCTTTCGAACACCTCCGGAGAGTCTACGGTGTAGATTGCGAGCCACGGCGCACGCCAAGGGCTCAGACAAACGAACCGCTGGGCGGTATGAAATCCAGGGACAGATAGAAGAACATGCAGATGCTCGAGGTACCAGGCATCCCATTCGGCTTGTCGGCTGGGCTCGACGAAATCCATTTCAACGACGTAGAGCATGGCCCGACCGATCTCCGCTGGCACGGCGGCGGCAGCCGTGTCCCTACGCGATTCGCGTAAGCGATTCTAGAAAACCTCCTGTCACGGCGTCAACGCAGCCGATGTGCCGGCACAGGTCGCGGAAGTCTTCGCGCGTAAGGCTATGGGCTTGACGCATTTCTATGCGAGTATTCGAGCGCAGCGCCGCAGATGATCGGGCACGCATGAACATGGAGGGAGCGAAATGAACTTCCTGCTGCAAGCTGCGTTCGTCGTCACCGTTCTCATGACGGCGCCGCTGTCGTATGGACAGACGTGGCCAAGCAAGCCGATCCGCATCATCGTTCCCTTTTCCCCAGGCGGCGGCACCGACATCGTCGCGCGCCTGCTCGATGGGGCCGTCAACAACGCCGGCATCGCCCCTCGATTCGCGGGCCGCAGCATGCGCGTTGGAAGAGATGCCGCAGCCGGATTGGGAACGCACACTCGCCCTCAATCTGACTAGGGCTTTTCTAATCTCGCGTGCGGCAATCGGGCTCATGAAGCGCCACCGCTGGGGGCGTAGCGTCAACATGGCCTCGCAGTCGGGCCGCATGTACACCGGATTCGGCAGCGCTTGCTACGCCGCCTCGAAAGCCGGGCTGATCGGCTTCTCGCGTGTGCTCGCCGGTGAGGTCGGTGCGGACGGAATAACGGTCAATTGCGTATCCCCGAGACGCATCAAGACCGCCATGGCGGCGACCTTCGCGGACGAGTCCGAGGTCGATCGGCAGTACATCGCGCGCACGCCCGCTGGCCGTGTAGGCTACGGCGAGGACGTGGCTGCCGCGGTTTCGTTTCTCGTCTCAGACGAGGCCTCGTTCATAACCGGTGCCATCATCGACGTCACCGGTGGGTTTTACATGCCCTGATTCAATCGCCATCCGACTGGAGACTGCAATGCAAGATCCGCATACTGCGACTCGCTTCCGCCCCGACGGCGATCGTCTGACTATAAGCGATCGCTATGGTCCATAATGCCAGGACTCGTTGACGACGCGTTTGCGGCCGATAATAATCGGCGCACATGTACGGGCCTGCGGCTGAAAAGCCGCAGCGGTTTCAGTTCGGCAGCGACGCCGGTTCATTCGACGGTATAAGGAGGATCAGCAATGTCAGCAGCTACAGCGCAGGTTCAGCAAAGCTCGCGCCTCGAAAATACGCTCGCCGCTTTAGAGGTCATCCCGACGGGCGCCGCGGTCGGCGCGGAAATTCGCGGTGTGAATTTGGCGCTTGCGGCGCCTGACGATGTCGGTGCAGCACTCCGAAAAGCTTGGGCCGATCACGGCGTGCTGCTGTTTCGAGGCCAGGACATCGATGACGACCAGCTCGTCGCGGCCGCAGAGATTTTCGGCGGTGTGCAGGAAACAGGCGGGCGCAAGTACTACCTGGCGGCCGGCAGGGGCGTGAAGGACCACCGGATTGATGCGCGCCATCACAGCATCAGCGTGATATCCAATCTCGATGAGAACGGAAACCCGGTGAAGCATAACGGCGGCCTCGGCAGCTATGAAGTCGTGTGGCACAGCGACAACTCCTACGTGGAGGTGCCGCCGGCGGGAAGCATGCTGTACGCACTTGAGATTCCGCCGACGGGCGGTGGGGGCGAGACGTCTTTCAACAACCAGTATCTCGCTTATGAGGAACTGGCGGACGACCTAAAGAATGCGATCAGGGGCAAGTATCAGCGGCACGATTCCAGCCGCAACAGCGCTGGAGTGCTGCGCCCGGGCGCAAACCTGCCGAAAACATTGGACGAAGTGGAAGGGCCCGTGCATCCGCTTGTACGGATCCATCCCGTTACGCGTAAACCTGCGCTATACCTGGGCCGTCGCCGCGTGTGGCCGTCAAACCACATCATCGGCATGGCTGATGCAGAAAGCGAAGCGCTGCTCGACAAACTGTGGGCGCACGCCACGCAGCCGAAGTATGCATGGACGCATCAATGGCGCGTAGGCGATCTCGTGCTGTGGGACAACCAGTGCTGCATGCATTACCGCACCGAGATCGACACGAATTACCGCCGCGTGATGCACCGGACCGTAATCAAGGGAGACCCGGTCATCCCGGCGTGGTAAAGCGCACGCTTGGGCGCTTGTGCCTCGATCGGTGCGATACCGCAAAGGAAGACACGGTGAGGAGTGACACCGAGCAGTTCCGCAAGCGGCCGTACGGGATCGGCAGTCGACGCTTACAACGAGCGCTGCACTACGACCGGAAAGGAAACATATGAGGTTCGTCGCACGTAGCGTGCTGCTGGCATCGCTGGCGCTGTCCGGCGCGGTATCCGTATCGCTTGAGGCGCTCGCCGCCGATCGGTTCCCTACCCGTCCCATCCGCCTGATCGTTCCCTATCAGCCCGGCGGCTCAACCAGCTTGTCGGCGCGCTCAGTGCAGCAGGCGCTTGGCACGACGACCGGCACACGGATTGTGGTCGACAACCGACCCGGCGCCGGCACCGCCCTCGGCACGGAGCTCGTTGCGCGCGCAACGCCCGACGGCTATACGCTACTCCTGGCCTCCACGCCCTTCAGCATCTTACCCACGCTGCGCAGGGACCTCCCTTACGATTCCGTGAAGGACTTCGCGCCAATCAGCCAGATTGCTTCGCAGCCCTACATCATCGCGGCGGCCGCAGATTCGCGATTTTCGAATCTGCAGGCCCTTATCGCGGCAGCCAAAGCGAACCCAGGGGCGCTCTCGTATTCGTCGCCGGGCCCGGGTAGCGGCGCCCATCTCGCGATCGAAGCGCTGCTCCTCAACAGCGGCGCCCGCATGCTGCACGTGCCGTACAAGGGTGGGGCTCCAGCGCTGATGGCGACGCTGACCGGCGACGTCGACGTCGTTCTCACCACAGTGGTGTCGGGCTCGCCGCTCCAGCGCTCTGGCAAGCTGCGGATCCTGGCGATTACGTCGCCGAAGCGCTTGGCGATGGTGCCGACCGTTCCGACGGTGACTGAAGCGGGCCTCCCGCCTTTCGAGGCGGCATCGTGGAACGGCATCGTCGCGCCTGCGCGGACACCGCCTGCCGTAATCGCGCAGCTCAATCGCGAGATCGTCTCGGTGCTGCGGATGCCGGCAGTCCGGCAGGCGCTTGAGAAAGAGGGGGCAGAGGTGGTGGGCAGCAGCCCGACCGAGTTTGCTGCCTTCATCAACCGCGAAATCGCGCGCTGGGCGAATGTCATCCGCTCGGCGCAGATCAAGGTCCACTGAGCGTGGCCGGCGAACGCCGGCACGTCGCTCGAACTGTGCAAGGTGATCAAACAGTACGACTTGCAGTTCTTCGAGCAGCCGGCGCCCAAGGAAGACATCGCCGGACTGGCGCGAGCATCGCAACTACGCGCGCTGCGACGAGGCCCGGCGCTGCCTTTGATCGCGGCAACGGGCAGCGTCGGTCGCGACCGTAGCGCTCACGCGGGAGGCACGTAAGGGCGCGACGAACGCAGCTCGGGAGTGGCTTATGCTCACGCCCCGACGTACGCAGATGACATGTTTAATGATTCCTGCGTAAATAGTGTCCTATACTTCCAGTTGGAGGTGCGCCATGAGGAGACGCTCGCACCGGGAGCATCAATGTCGGGCGTGGCACTACGCCATGGCTTGAACAACAACATGGTATTCAAGTGGCGCCGGCGCTACCTGCATGAGCTTGCCCGACGCGTTCGGAGTCAGCCGGGCAAACTGTAGC
>WHTS01000128.1 GCA_009377585.1 Betaproteobacteria bacterium | reverse complement strand
ACTAAACGGGAAAGCTGGGAAATTCTCACGTATCTTATTGATTTACCGGTCAATTTCTAGTGGCGTCCCCACGAGGATTCGACCCCCGTTTACCGCCGTGAAAGCGCGTTCGATTGAACCAGTCGCAGAGGTATTGCCTCAACACCTCGAAGGTATCGATCATGATTCGCGAAGCCAAGTATAAGGATTCGACTTCCTGGCCGCCAGGATTAGGCGCGAGGCCCCTGACCATTGCAGTTTCTCTTCTAAGACCATCCACCCTCCGGCCGCCTTTCATGCATCCGTAGCCGAATATCACCATGGCGAGCGAGCCAAACATTCGTTGGTCACATTTGGGCGGCCTCCGCGATTGCACCGCGTCGCCCCCATTTCCCATTCGGTCCGGATACCGTGGCCCCGCTTTCTTGCGCGGCTCTTTCGGATTGTGCAACGCAAAAAATCCTGCTCGCCGCACCAATGTCACTTCTGCGTCGCTGACTATACTGCCCTTACCAGCGACCGTGAACGTCGGGCTCGCTCTCGAGGCCGGCTGTGTCGCTTCTTCCCTCGGAGACAGAATGGAAGATCCCATCTTGGTGTTGCGTTGGAATGGTGAGGCAGCCGTATCAAAGGAGAGCGAGCCGATCGAACTGAATTACGAGATCGATGGTGATGTTGTAGCGCTGGACGACGACGCAGAAGAAACCGTGGTCGTTCGGTTCAGTCTGTTCTACATCGATCTGGACCGGGCCATTGAAGAAGGCATGGAGTCGTTCGATAGCCGACTATGGGTCCAGCAGATCAAGACCGGGATGCGCCTGAGCATCAAGTACGTGGAGAGTCCAATGGAGGCCACTGGTTGCCGGCCGCGCTACCGACGAGGAACATTGGCAGTGGCTCATCAAGAAGCCCATGCGAGCCGCCTTCACGATTCATCGGGTGAAACCAGCCACCACCACTTCTCGGCTGACCAATACCTTTGCCGACCTGTGGGAGCGGCATATCGGTGAGCGCGACGAGACCTCACCCACCTTCCACGAGATACGCGCGCTCGGTGCCAGGCTGTATAAGAATCGAGGCATCAACCCGCAGACGTTGCTCGGTCACACGGACCCGAATCAGACTTTGTTGTATCTTGAAGGCCACGCCAAACCCTGGATCGAAACAGAAATTCCAGCAGTATCATTTTGACACTATATTGATACTATTTTGATACACCACTGTAAGTAGCTGATCCTTAATTACTTTTAGGGGTTGTTATGAAATTCGAGGGATTCCTGCACTTCAATATCCGTTGCTCGGAAGCCGATCTGCCGGCAATCGAGAAGTTCTACGGCGAGGTGATCGGGCTCAAGAAAGGCAATCGGCCCAATTTCGTAGGCCCCGGCATCTGGCTCTACGATGGCGACGAGCCGATCCTGCACGTCGGCGCACGCTTTCCCAAGGGCTCGTTCGTGAAAGACCATCACAGCGGATCGATGGACCACATCGCCTTCAAGGCCTCCGGCGCCGCCGACTTCCGCAAACGCTTGAAGAGGCTGGACGTCGAGTTCGAGGAACAGAACATCGAGAACGCGGGCTACCAGGTTTTCCTGTACGACCCGGTCGGTACCAAGCTCGAGTTCAATTTCGTGAACGAGCATGTCGAGGACGCCGTGCCCCTCGGCACGACTGCCCAGGCAAACCTGCGCTGAACCCATCGGGGTCAGGTCTTGCATGTTGCAGGTCTTACTTGCCTATTGCCTGCGACACGCAAAACGCAACAGGCAAGACCTGACCCCGCCTGACCCCCGGCGAGGGGGATCAGCGTCCGGCGGGCGCTTCGACTTTCTCGAAATCGATGCGCTCGTCGATGGGCAAGCCCTGCAGGTAGCGGCGCAGGCAGTCGAGCCCGAGCTCGACTGCGCCAAGACGAACCCAGTCGCGGCCGCCGACGATACGGCTGCGCCGGGAAACCGTGCCTGCCTCCGCTGCGATCGCAAGACAGATCGAAGCGCCGAAGTCGATGCGATCGGTGCCTTCGTCGAGATCGGTCAGCACCGCCAGCGCGTGGCTCGAACCGGTTTGGGCACGAGCCGCCTCGGCCGCCGCTTCCGCGCTCTGCCGGGTGATACCGCCGGCGAACGCCTCCTGCGGCAGTCCGATGCTCCCGGCGATCTGCGGCAGGGCCAGTGAAACGACCCCGCGCCGCACGACGGCCTCGGCGCCGGCAAGCGGCACCAGGCGCATCGCGATCTGCCCGCTGGTGAACATCTCCACGATCGACAGGCTCGCGCCGCGAGCAACCAGGGCGTCCAGCACCACGCGCTCCAGGGTCTGATCGTCCTCGGCCAGGATGAAGTTGCCGAAGCGCCGGCGCACTTCGCGCTCGACCGGCTCGAGCCTGCGGCGCACGTCCTCCTTGTCCTTGCCGCGCACGGTCAGCTTCGTTTCCAGCTGCGGATAGTGGGCACGGAAGCCGAGCTTCACGCTGCGATCCGGATCGATCTCCTCGATGCCTGCAAGCAACGCATCGGCATGCGATTCGCCGATGCCATAGGAATGAAAACGCTTGAGGAAAATCGCCGACTGCAGGCCCGACTTGGCGAGCAGCCGCGGGACGATCTGCTCCTCCAGCATGCGCCGCAGCTCGCGCGGCACGCCGGGCGTGAAGAAGAAACGCGCACGGCCGATGTCGACGGCAAAGCCGCACGCCGTGCCGACGGGATTGTCCAGAACCTCCGACCCCGCGGGCAGCATCGCCTGCTTGCGGTTGTTGGGGGGCATCACACGCGAGCGGCGGCGGAAGAACGCTTCCATGCGCTCCATCCATTCCTCGCTCAGGCACAGCTCCACGCCGGCTGCGCGGGCCGCGATCTCCTGCGACAGGTCGTCCACCGTCGGGCCCAGGCCGCCGTTCACGATCACCGCGTCGGCGCGGCTTGCCGCGAGCTGGAACGCGAGCAGCAGCTCGTTGCGGTCGTCGCCGATCGTGGTCTCCCACACGACCGACAGGCCGACGTCCTCCAGCTTCTGCGTGATGTAGGTGAAATTGGTATTGACGATCTTGCCGGTGAGCACCTCGTCGCCGGTGCAGATCACTTCGATTCGCATGCCGTGTCCTCGCACTCGTATGTGCGGATCATACGCCCCGCGTGCAGCGCGGTGAATCGACTCGGCGCGGCTGCCCATTGACTGCGTCAATGCTTCGGCGCCGCGGTCGCTTCTGGTGGAATCGCGGACAGACGATGCGCGATCCCATTGCGGCAATCGATGCCGGTGCGCTCGCGATTGGGCAGGTAGCGCCTGCGCGCCGCGCGCTCTGTCGGGTGAGACCTCAATACATCATCCTGCCGCCGTTGACGTGCAGCGTCTGGCCGTCATGTCGTTCCCGCGATCGATTCGTCTCGAACAAGGTGCCGCCCTACTGTGCCACGATCCCGGCAGCGCTCACTACCTTCGACCACTTGACGGCTTCGCGCTCCAGCAGGCCCTTGAACTCCGCCGGGCTGCCGCCGATCGGATCGACGCCCAGACCGTCGAACTTGCCCCGGTTCGCCTTGTCGAGCAGGACGCGGCGTGCGTCGGCCGAGAGTTTCGCAACCAGCGCGGGCGACGTTCCCTTGGGCGCGAACAAGCCGTACCAGACATCGACCTCGTAGCCCGGCACGCCCGCCTCGGCAAGCGTGGGCACGTCGGGCAGGTGCGGCGAACGCTGGGCGCCGCTCGTTGCCAGCGCCTTGAGCTTGCCGGCACGAATGAGCGGAAGCTGCACCGGTATGCCGCCGAAGTAGAAAGTCGTCTCGCCCCCGAGCAGGCCGTTGACGGCTTGCGGACCGCTCTTGTAAGGGACGTGCAGCAGCTTGACATGTGCAAGCAGCATCAGCAGCTCACCGACCAGGTGATCCGAGCTGCCGATCCCACCGCCCGAGCCCCAGCTTTGACTGCCTGGCTTCGCTTTCGCCGCCGCGATGAGATCCTTCAAGCGTGTAGCCCGTCGGCGGCGGCCCGCGCGACGACTTCAGCGCCCACGCTGCTGCCGGCACCGGGACGATTGTCCATGACGACCGGCCGCTCCCACAGCTCGTTGAGCTTCTGACCCAGCAGCCGCGCGGTGATGTCCATGCTGCTGCCCGGACCGATCGGGACCACCATGCGGACTGGGCGCACAGGGAAGTCTGCGGCCATGGCCGGCGAAGACCCACTCGCGACGATGAGGGCGACAGCAGCCAATCGTACGGTCGTTTTCGGCAACGTCATTGCGATGTGACCTCCTGCGCGGGTGAGAAGAATGCAAGAATAACGCATGGGCGAACATGATCGTCATCGCCTCGCCGCGTGTCGTATGCTTCCCTCACCCCCTGCCCCTCTCCCGGGGGGAGAGGGGAGCAGATTTCCGACCCAGCTGCCCTGATGTGGAAGAGGGGGAGCAGATTCCCGAGCCAGCCTCTCTGCCGAATCGAAGGGGGACAGATTTCCGATCCAGAGGAGAATTTCCAATGAAGCAACTGACGCGCAACCTCTACGTCGAAACCGAGATCCGCGGCTGCAACCACGGCTTCGTCACCACCTCGGACGGCGTGGTGATGATCGACAGCCCGCACAAGCCGAGCGATGCGCTGAAGCTCAAGGCGGCCATCGCGAAACACGGACCGGTGCGCTACATCCTCAACACCGAGCCGCACGGCGATCATTGGACCGGCAACGCCTTTTTCGATGCGCCGGTCATCGCGCACGAAGGCATCCGGCGGCGCATTCTCGACGAGACCGACATGGCGGAACACGTCGCGCGCGTGGCAACCTTCGGCCCGGAAGAGCCCGAATTGCTGAAGGGCTATGTTCCGAACGCGCCGGCGATCACCTTCGAGCGCGGCATGAAGCTGCACGTGGGAAACCATACTTTCGAGCTGATCCCGATGCCGGGCCATACCGCCTACCAGACCGCGATCTGCATCAAGGAGGAAGGCGTCGCCTTCACCAGCGACAACATCTTCTGCAAGTGCCACACGTGGCTGCAGGAGGCCAATCCGGATTTATGGCTCGACTCGCTCGAATCGCTGCGCAAGCTCGACGAGGAGGTCTTCGTGCCGGGTCACGGCCCGATCTGCGGCAAGGACTACCTGCCCGAGCAGGGCGCGTTCATCCAGGAATGGAAGGCTTACGTGCAAAGCGCCATCGACCGCGGCATGACCAAGGACGAGGCGATTGAAAAGCTGACCGACCTGACCGAGCGCTATCCGATGGACGTCGGTCAGGATGGCATGGCGCCTGGCGTCATGAAGCGCAACGTCGCCAACCTGTACGACTATCTCACGGGCAAGCAGATCTGGCCGGCGTGATGAAGCGGGTCTGAGTGGATTCGCCTTACGCAGTGCCGCTTCGGGCAGATGCGAACACTTTCGCCACGCGCGGCCGACGTTGACGCGCCCAGCCGAGGTTGCTAAGTTCCCCCGAGGGCACGGCCGTGCTCGCGCCAGGAGGAAGCCAGCATGGATAAGGTAGTTGCATCACCGGAACAGGCGGTTGCGGACATTCCCGACGGCGCCACGATCGCGGTTGCGGGTTTCAGCGTCGGCCATCGCTTCGCCTCGAGCCTGCTGCTCGCGCTGCGCGATAAGGGCACGAAGAACCTGACGTTGGTGTGCAACTCGCTCGGGGGCCCGGGCGAGATCCGCGGCCAGATCCTGGCCGAGAACAAGCAGGTGAAGAAGCTCATCGCCGCCTTCTCGGTGCGCCCCGGCATCCCGACCGCCAGCGAGGAGCAGATATCGGCCGGCACCATGGAGGTCGAGCTGGTGCCGCAAGGCACGCTGGTCGAGCGCTGCCGCGCGGGCGGCTCGGGCATTCCGGCTTTCTATACGCCCACGAGCGTCGGGACCCTGCTCACCGAGGGCAAGGAGATCCGCGAGTTCGGCGGCAAGCAATACGTCCTCGAAAGCGGCATACAGGTTGACTACGCGCTGTTACGCGGCTATCGGGCCGATCGGGTCGGGAACGTCCAGTTCCGCGGCGGCAGCCTCAACTTCAATCCGAGCTTCGCCAAGGCGGCGCGATTCGCCATCGTAGAGGTGGACGAGATTGTCGACACCGGGACCATCGCGCCTGAGCTCATCAACTTGCCCGGCATCTTCGTCTCGCGCGTGGTGAAGGCCACCGTGCCGATGGACACCGAGGCGCTGCGGCGCACACCGCGCCGAGCGCCGGACACGGCGAAGAATTACAACGGCAAGCCCGCCCTCACCCGCGCCGGTATCGGCAAGCGCGCCGCGGGGCTGGTCAAAGAAGGCAGCTACGTCAATCTCGGCACCGGCATCCCGACCCAGGTGTCGAATTTCCTCGAAGGCCGGGACGTGATCCTGCACGCCGAGAACGGCGTGCTCGGCTACGGCAAGATGGTCTCGGGCGACGACATCGATCTGGACATCTACAACGCGAGCGGCCAGTTCGTGGCGCTGAACCCCGGCGCCTCGTTCTTCGACAGCGTGAGCTCGTTCGAAATGGCGCGCGGGGGCAAGATCGACAGCGTGATCCTCGGTGCTTACGAGGTCGATCAGTACGCCAATGTCGCCAACTGGAGCACGAGCGACGCGCGCCACGGCGGCATCGGCGGTGCGATGGACCTCATCTCGGGTGCCAAGCAACTCATCATCGTGATGGAGCATTGCGACAGCAAGGGGCGCCCGAAGCTCAAGCGCAAGTGCGCCTATCCGCTGACGGGTGAGGGCTGCGTCGACTACGTGGTCACCGACCTCGCGCTGCTGCACTGGGTGGACGGGCGCTTCGTGCTGGAGGAAGTCGCGCCCGGCTTCACCGCGCAGGAGGTGATGGCGCTCGCCGAAATGGATATGGTGCCGGCGGAAAAGGTCGGGACGATGGCCTGAAGAAAGTCATTCCCGTGTAAACGGGAATCCAGGATCTTGTCGAATTCTCTGGGCTCCCGCCTGCGCGGGAGCGACGAAGTTTGTCGTTCTCATGAAAACGCGAACCCGGAGATCTGGATTCCCGCGGCCGCGGGAATGACGGCGATCCGCGAGGTGCTTACTCCCCCGGCAGATCGGTAAGCATCGTACCGGTCGCGGCCACGACTTTTTCGGCCTTGAACGCTTCGATCTCGGCCGCCGAGTAGCCGATCTCGGCCAGAATCGCGTCGGTATGATTGCCGATCGTTCCGGGCTGCTCGCGCACTTCGAAGTCCTGCGTCTCGCTCATCGCGATCGGCAGCTTCGATACTTTGAGCTTGTGCCCGCCGACGTCCAGCCCGAGCCAGCGCCGGGCTTCGTTGAGGTGCTGTTCGCTCAGAAGCGTCATCGGCGTATTGACCGGCGCATAAGGAATGCGTTGCTCGCCGAGCTTGCGCGTGATGTCGGCGAAATCGTATTGCAGCACCGCTGCCTTGATGCGCTCGGCGAGCCGCCCTTTCTGTGCCGAGCGTTTGCGGTTGGTGTTGAACTCCGTCGAATCCCTCCAGTCGTCGAAGCCCAGCAAGTCGCACAACGCCGCCCAGTGCCGGTTGCCGGTGACCGCGATGAACACCTGCGAGCCATCCTTGGTCGGGAACAGGCGGTAGACGCCCCAGCCCATCTTGTCGTCCATCCCGCTGCTCGTACGCTCGCCACGCGGCATGGCGTCCTTGCCGGTCATCTGCGCCGTGGTGATCGCCTGCCCCACCCAGAACACGACGGTTTCGTACAAGCCGGCTTCGATCGACTCGCCGATGCCGGTGCTGTGGCGCCTGAAAAGCGACGCGACCACGGCGAGTGCCCCATAGGTCGCGGCGCCGATATCGGTCACCGACGCCCCGGCGCGCAACGGCAGATCCTTCAAACCGGTCAGGAACGCGAGCCCTCCCGCCATCTGCGCGAGCTCGTCGAGATAAGGCCGGTCGCCGAAAGGCCCCGGAAGAAATCCTTTCACCGCGCAATAGATGATGCGTGGATTGATTCGGCGTCCCCACTCGTAGCCGAGACCCAGGCGATCGAGCGCGCCCGGCGCGAAATTGTTGAAGACCACGTCGGCGTTCTTCACCAGGCGCTCGAAGATCGCCTTGCCCTTCGCCTGCCGCAGATCGAGCGCGAGGTACTTCTTGTTGCGGTTGTAGGTGAAGAAGGTCGCCCCGTTGTTGCCGCTGCCGCGGCTGGTGTCGCCGCTGTCCGGGTGCTCGATCTTGATCACGTCGGCGCCCAGGTCGGCGAGGATCATCCCGCCGCTCGGGCCGGCGACGATGTGGCTCAGCTCCAGGACACGAATGCCCTCCAGTGGCAAGCGTTGCTTGTGTGTCGTCTCATTGCTCATCGCGCATCCTCGTATCCCGCCATCTTCGAACTCCCGAGTGAAATTCCCGCACGATCGGTATCCGCCGCTGCGCTTCTTGCCGGGCTTCGCTTGCGGCAGCATGACTGCAGCGGATATTCGAGCATTGCAGGAAGAAATCCTGCTCGAAAAGATAGCACAGAGCGCGCCGCGAGGACCCTCGCGAAGCGAGGCACGCTCGGGCCGGCACCGACCCACGTCGCATCGTTGTGACGCTGTCCGGTTCGGTGTAGGCTGGCGGCGCCGATTGGGCCCGTTCACACTGCCGGAGGAAATCACGATGAGGCCGAAGTACGCAGTCCATATCGTCGCCTGCGCAGCAGCTCTCGCCGCGGCACTACCACAACATGCACAGGCGGCGAATTCGCCGGTCTATCCCGCCAAGCCGATCCGCCTCATCGTTCCGCAAGCACCCGGGGGCAGCAACGACATTCTGGCGCGCTACTTCGGGGCCAAGCTCGCCGAGCGCCTCGGCCAACAGGTCGTGGTCGACAATCGTCCCGGCGCGCAAGGCATGATCGGCACCGACATGGTGGCCAAATCGAATCCCGACGGCCATACCATGCTCATGACGTCCACCGCCTTCACGATGAACCCGGCGGTGTTCAAGATGCCCTACGACCCGATCAAGGATTTCGACTGGGCCACGATGCTCGGCTCGGGCCCGGTGCTCGTCACGGTGAACGCCTCGATGCCGGTGAAATCGCTGCAGGAGCTGGTCGCACTGGCAAGATCGAAGCCGAACTACATCACCATCGCATCGGCCGGCGGCTTCATGCATTTCGTATCGGCGATGTTCCGCAGCCAGGCCGGGTTCGACGGCGTCATCGCGCTCTACAAGGGCGGCGCGCCGGCGCTCGTCGATGTGATCTCCGGGCAGGCGCACCTCGCGATCGCCACCATCCCGACCGGAGGCGCGTTCGTGCGCTCGGGCAAGGTGCGCGCGCTCGCAATCGCAGCCGACAAGCGCTCGCCGGTATTCCCCGATGTTCCCACCACGGCCGAAGCCGGAATGCCGAGCTATCAGGCCTCGATCTGGTGGGCCTGGGGCCTGCGTTCGGGCACGCCGCAGGCGATCCTCACCAAGCTCAACAGCGAGATCGCGACCATCCAGAAGCTGCCCGAAACGCAGAAGCGGCTCGCGACCGACGGCGCCGAAATCGCGATCCGCACACCGGCCGAGATGCGCACATTCGTGCCGCAGGACATCGCCAAGTGGGCCAAAGTCGCGCAGGAAGCCGGGATGAAGAAGGAATAACGGCTCGAAGATCTGCGCGACGCGCTCGGCGATCTGCGCGGCGCGCTCGGCGCTAAGGCAATGCGCCGCCAGCTCGGCTAGGCCGCCGCTTGCTTGCGCTCTGCGCTCTTCGCCGAATCGGCCAGCAGCCGCGTAAGATCGCGCAGATCGGCACAGGTTTCGATCCTGCCGATAGCCTCGTAGACGCGCCCGACGGCATCGGCGTGCAGCGCCCGCGCCGCACAGTCGTGGAACTTCGCCCGCAGGCGATCCGGCGGCGTAAGGTTCTTCGGCCCGCGCAGCGGCTGGTCGACATGCGCGGACAAGCGCTTGCCGTCGCGCGTCGTGACGTTCAGGTCGCACTCGAAGTGCTCTTCCATGCCTTGGCCTTTCGGCTGATGCGCGTGCGGGCGCGCTTCGATGCGCGACAACAGCGCGCGCACCTGCGGGTCGCGATAGCTCTCGCCCTCGAAATGCGCGAACGTCACCTCGCCGTGCAGCAGCGCCCGGGCGATGCAGTACTGCACGCTGAACTTCGCGTCCAAGGTGCTCTTCGGGTCCGGCCGATTCGTATGCGCCAGCGCGCGCGCATGGGTGATCGACTCGATCTTCGCAATCCGCTCGGGCGTAAGGCCGTGCTTCTCGCGCAGCAGGAGCGTCGCATCGATCGCCGAATGCGTGCTGGCGCAGCACGGGTATTGCTTCAGCCCCACGCCCGGATCGAGGATGTCGAGCGGATCGGCCCAGCGCTCGAAGATGCGGCCCGGGTCGTAGCTTCCCGCGCCGTTGAAGACTTCGAAGAAGCCCTGCGGGTGCTCGAACGCTTCGGCCTGCGCAGTGAAGCCTTCCTTGGCGAGCATTGCCGCATACACGCCGTGGCGCGTCGACTGACCGGCGTGCAGCGGCTTGGTCATCGAGCCGAAGTTGGACTTGACGCCCGCGGCGAGCGAGACCGCGATGGCGAGCGCCGTGGCCGTGCGCTCTGCGTCGAGTCCGAGCAATTTCGCAGCACCCGCCGTACCACCGAACACGCCGAGCGTGGCGGTCGGATGCCAGCCCTTCTCGTAGTGATGCATGTTCACCGCGTGGCCGATGCGCGCCTCGGTCTCCCAGCCGGCGATGAAGGCAGCCACCAGATCGCGCCCCGATACGCCCAGCGCTTCGCCCAGCGCGACGATGCCCGGCAGAATCGGAATCGAGGGATGCCCCCCGATCGAGCCGCCGACGTCGTCGTAGTCGAGCGCGTGGGCCGCGGTGCCGTTGATCACGGCGGCATCCAGCACGCGAGCGCGCTTGCGCGTTCCCCACACGAGACTCGGTCCGTCGTACGAGCCTCCAGTCAGCACGCGCTCGGCAATGCGCGGCGCATCCTCGTCCACCGCGGCCAGCGCGCAGCCGATCGTGTCGATAATCGACACTTTCGCCCATTGCACCGCTTCCGGCGGCAAGTCCTCGTAGCGCATCGCCACGATGCGCTGCGCCAGTTCGGCGGCAACGGTCATTCGCTTCTCTCCTGTCCTCGAATTCGGCACGACGTGCGATCTTGACGCGACCGAGAGCAAATGTCACCCACCGACGCGTTTGCGGGAATGACGGTTACTGCTTTCGTAGGCCTGCCGCAGGCGCAACTGCCGCTCGATTTTAATCCGGGCTTTGCGAATCAGCTTGCCCCAGCGCTGCAGCTCCGATTCGATCACCTGCCCGAACCCTCCCATGCGTGCTTCCCGCCACTTGCTGGCGTTGTCGGATAAGCGTCTTCATGCGAGCTCGGCGAAGGCATCCATGACCACCGCACCCTGCGCATCCTCGGCCCATAGCTTGACGTCGTCCGGCCCCAGGACGCCGCACAGCCGGCAGCGGCTCTGCCACTTCATGCCGTGCGACCGGAAGTGGATACAATGCGGCAATGGGACAAGCACAACATCGGGGAGGAGAAACGATGAAACGCGGTATTCCGATTGCATTGCCGCTGCTCATGGCATTCGGAGCGGCGTGCGCCCAGTCCTATCCCGAACGGCCCATCCGGCTGATCGTCTCGTATCCTCCGGGCGGCGGCACCGACACGACCGCGCGCCTGTTCACCCCCAAGCTGTCGGAATTGCTCGGCAAGCAGGTCATCATCGAAAACCGCTCGGGTGCTGGCTCCACTATCGGCACGGATCTGGTCGCCAAAGCGGCGCCGGACGGGTACACGCTGCACATGACCGATACGACCTTCGGCATCATTCCGGGGCTCTATCCGAAGCTGCCTTTCGATGCACTGCGCGACTTCCAGCCGATCACGCAAGTGACCGGGGTGCCCGTGGGAATGGTCGTGCACCCGAGCCTGCCTGTGCGCTCGGTGAAGGATCTGATCGCGCTGGCGCGGGCAAAGCCGGGCGCATTGAACTTCGGCTCAGGCGGCGTCGGCACACCGGTGCACATGTCAGGCGAGCTGCTCGCCTTCCCGGATACCCCGACCATCAGCGAGTCCGGCGTGCCGGGCGTCATCGCGAGCGCCTGGTTCGGCATTCAGGCGCCCAAGGGCACGCCCAAGGCGACCGTCGACCGCCTGCATGCCGAGACGGTCAAGGCGATGCGAGAACCCGCGATCAAGCAGCGTTTCGAGTCCGAAAGCGCCGAGGTCGTGGCCAGCACGCCAGACGAGTTCCGCAAGTTCATCGGCAACGAGATCGGCAAGTGGACCAAGGTGGTCAAGGACGCCGGCATCAAGATCGAGTAGTCAGCTCATGCGCAACGCCGGCAGCCAATAGCGCCGCGTAAGCAGCAAGACAAGCAGCCCCTGCACACCCAGCGCCACGGTGGCCGCGCGCGGTGCGAACAGGTCGGCGAGCCAGCCGAGGTAGAGGAAGCCGATCGGGCTGGTGCCGATGCACACCGACAGCACGCCCAGCAGCCGCGCCCGCATCGGCGGCGGCGTGATGCGATAGACCAGCGTCGCCTGCATGACGGCAAAGCCGGTACTCAGCGTTCCGCTCAGCAGCAACACGCTCGCGGCTACCGAGGCCACGGATGTCAGCGCGAACGCGATCGCCATGACGATGTAGCTCACCACCGCACCGACATAGATCCTTCCGTACCACTCGGGACGCGCGAGCCACGCGACCAGCAGCGCGCCGATCAAGCCGCCGATGCCTTCACAGCTCGCCACCAGGCCGATCCCTTCGGGCCCGAGGTGCAGGTAATCGGTGCCGAACACCGGAATCATGCTCGTGAATGGCCAGCCGAACACGTTGAAGCAGATCGTGATGAGGAACACGCCGATGATGCGGCGATCGATGCGTGCCCAGGCGAGACCCTGCCGGATGCTGGCGAAAAACGGCGCGTGCTGAATCCCGCTGCGACCGCTGCGCACGCGAATCTTCAGTGCGGCGACAAGACTCAGGGCATAGAGCGCGGCGCCGAGCCAGAACACGGCCGCAATACCCGCCTGCGCGAGCAGCACGCCACTCAGCGTAGGCCCCAGCACCCGGCTCGCGTTGTTGGTGCCGGCGTCGATCGACATCGCCGTACCCATGCGCTCGGGGCCGACGACGTCGCCGATCATCATGCGCCGCACCGGGTTGTCCGCGGCCCAGCACACGCCGTTGACGAAGCTCACCAGCCCCAGATGCCAGATACGCAGAGCGTCGAACGAGGCGAGGATGGCGAGCGTCAACGCGCCGGCGATCGAGATCGCGATCATGAGGACAAGCGCGCTATGACGCTCGATGCGCTCGGCGGCAGCGCCGAGGAACGCGCCGAACAGGCCCATCGGCAGCACACGCAGCATGCTCAGAACCGCGACCACGAAAGCCGAACCGGTGAGCTGGTACGCGTACAGCCCGAGCGCCAGCATTTCCAGCCAGCGCACGACGAACGCCACCATGCCGACGAACCACAGGCGCCAGAAGTCCGGATTGGCGGAAAGACGCGACTGCATGCTTCAGCCGACCAAGCCGCGATGGGTCCTTGCTTTTTGCGTCACGCTCTCCCTGGACACGGAGGAGCTGTATCCGGTTGTCTCGAGGGCATGCAAAACGCAAGACCCGCCCCCTGTTCGGGCCGCCGGGACCGGACTGCGCTTTCCGAGCGGAAGACGCGGTCCCGCCCCGGTTACTCTCGGCTCGCTCAGGCGAGGTGCTTCTTGAAGAAGGCGACGGTGCGCTCCCAGGCGAGCTTGGCCGAAGGCTCCTGATAGCTTGGGGTCGAGTTGTTGTGAAAGCCGTGCTGGGTGCCGGGATACATGTGCATTTCGTACGAGACGCCCGCGGCCTTCAAGGCGTTCTCGTATGCGGGCCACATGGTATTGATGCGCTCGTCGTTCTCCGCGTACTGAATGAGAAGGGCGGCCTTGATCTTCGGCACGCTCGCCGTATCCGCCGCCGCGCCGTAAAAAGGCACGCCCGCCTGCAGGTCCGCGCCGAGCGCGGTGGCCAGGTAATTGGTCGTGCTGCCGCCCCAGCAGAAGCCGGTCACGCCGAGCTTGCCGCTGGACAGGGCGTGCGCTTTGACGAAGCGGGCGCTGCTCAGCATGTCGGTGCGCAGCTTGGATTGATCCAGGCCGGCCTGCAGCTTGCGGCCGTCGTCGTCGTTGCCGGGATAGCCGCCAACCGGAAAAAGCCCATCGGGCGCCAGGGCGAGAAAGCCCTCCACCGCCGCGCGCCGCGCCACGTCCTCGATGTAGGGATTGAGCCCGCGATTCTCGTGGATCACCAACACCGCCGGGAACGGCCCCTGCCCGGCCGGCTGCACCAGGTAGCCGCGCATCTGGCCCGAGCTGCCGCCGGATGAAGGATAGTCGACGTACTGCGCCTTGATGCGCTTGTCGGTGAACGAGATGGTATGCGCGGCCGCGTAGCGCGGCAGCAATGCCTGCGCCATAACCAGGCCGCCCACCGTGATCGCGGCGGCGCGAAGCAGGAACTCCCGCCGGTCGATCCCGCCGTGACAATACTCGTCGTAAAGATCGAAGATGCGCTGATCGATCTCGATCTGGGTCACGCCTTGCGGTTCGGCTACTGCCTGCTCGGCCATCGCTTGCTCGGTCATGTCCTCACTCCTCCGTAAGGGGACGCACAGTGTATCCCGGGCGAGCCGGTCGCGCAGCCCGTGATACGATCGATGCACTCGAAACCAACCCGTCATGGCCGCGCCGATCCCCCAGCACGTGTCGCAGCAGGGCGCTCATGCGCGCGATCCGCTCCTGTTCGCCGTCACTGCCTTGGGGCTTGCCCAGATCACGGCGTGGGGAACCAGCTACTACTGCCTCGGCGTCCTGGCCGGACCGATCGCCGACGACACGGGCTGGTCGCGAAGCCTCATCTATTTCGGCTTCACCCTGGCATTGCTCGCCATGGGCCTGGTATCGACCTGGACCGGGCGCGCCATCGACCGACACGGCGCACGCGGCGTGATGGCCGGCGGGACGCTGCTCGTATCTGCGGGGCTCGTCGCACTATCTCAGGTGCGAAGCGAAGCAGCCTATCTCGCAGTCTGGGTCTTGCTCGGCGTGGGCATGCGCCTGTGCCTTTATGACGCCGCGTTTGCCGCACTGGTGCAGGTGGTGCCTTCGCGTGGCCGGAAGGCCATTTCGTATCTGACGCTGTTCGGCGCGTTCGCCTCGACCGTATTCTGGGTGATCGGGCATTTCCTGGACGAAGCGGTGGGTTGGCGCGAGACGCTGGTGATCTTTGCCGCCATCAACCTGGCGGTGTGCCTGCCGCTCAATTGGTACGGGCTCGCCCGGCGCGAGCCGGCGGATAGAGCCCCGCCCCCAGAAGACCCGGCGCGCGCCAAGGACGGCCCACCGCTCGAAGGCCGCGCGCGCACCCTGGCGATGGTCCTGTTCGCGCTGGTGATGTCGCTCAACGCATTCGTGTTCGGCGTCATCAGCGTTCAGCTCGTACCGCTGCTCGAAGGCGCCGGGCTCGCCACGGCGGCCGCCGTCTGGATCGCCTCGATGAAAGGCTTCGCGCAGTTCGGCGGACGCGTGGTCGAAATCGTGTTCGGCCGCAACCTGCACGCCATCACGGTGGCCCGAATTGCGATCGGCGTGGTTCCGATCGCGTTCGGCCTGCTATTCCTGTCGAGCGGCCAGGTCGCCATCATTATCGCCTTCACGCTTCTCATCGGCGCGTCGCAGGGCGTGGTCACGATCGTACGCGGCGCGGTGCCGCTCGCGCTGTTCGGG
>WHTS01000127.1 GCA_009377585.1 Betaproteobacteria bacterium | reverse complement strand
GGAGGCTGCGCTCATCCAGGCTGCGGCCCTACGGACTCAATCCGAACCTACCGATGACCCGGTCACGGGAGCAGAATTAGGGGCAGGCCCGGGAGCCGGCGCGAACGCGGAGCACCAAACTCGCCATCTCGAGGTGAAGAGCAGTGGCGGTTTCGTATCAAGCACTGGATGCGATTCCGCGGTGTCGTTCCACGATCCGATTTTTTCTTGGAGCACCACGCGATCGACCTCCCCCTTTCAGGCGGGTTACCCAGTCGTTACATGTATCGATCGAATGGGTAAGAGCAATAATCCGCGTGCGTTACGAATCATAGGCGGGACCGGCCTTTGCGTTATTTAAGACAGCGCTCGCAGCAACGAGCGATCACCGGAGAGAAACATAGTGGCTACGACCCGAGGCACCGCCTCACATTCTTCCAATCGTGCGAAAGCCGATTCCCGCGCTAAGACCGACGACGCGATCACCCTTCTGACCGCCGATCACGACAAGGTAAAAAAGCTGTTCAAGTCGTTCGAATCGAGCGGCTCCAATGCCGACAAGAAAGAGGCGCTCGCCGCAGAGATCTGCACCGAATTAACGGTGCATGCCACGATCGAAGAAGAGATCTTCTATCCGGCCGCCCGAGAGGCGCTGGAAGAACAAGATCTGCTTGACGAAGCCGAAGTCGAACACGCTACAGCGAAGGACCTTATCGCGCAGCTGGAGGACATGACGCCAGGCGACGAGCTGTACGACGCCAAGGTGACCGTGCTGGGCGAGTACATCGACCATCACGTCAAGGAAGAGCAGGAGGAACTGTTTCCCAAGATGAGGAAAGCCAAGCTCGACTTGAACGCGCTCGGGGCTCAAATGAAAGCGCGTAAAGAAGAATTAATGGCCGAAATGAGCGAGGTCGCTTAACGACGCAATCGGCAGGAGCCTGTGCAAACGTCCGATCAAAACATGCGGTGCATGCACAGTCATGCACCGTTTTATTTTTATGGAGAATTGACATGACAGACAGAAACACTGATTCCACAATCGTCACGGGGCTTTTCAAGGACCGTGAAAGCGCCGAGAAGGCGTATCGCTCAGTTTCAGAGCGCGGCTACGATACCAGCGACATCAACTTGGCAATGTCCGAGGACACTCGTAAACGTTACTTCAGCAACGGCGAAACCGCGACTACGGAGCTTGGCAACAAAGCGGCCGAAGGTGCGGGTGTCGGTGGCGCCATCGGCGGAACCATCGGCGCCATTGCTGCTGCGGTGGCTGCGGTCGGTACATCTATCGTCATCCCCGGCCTTGGCCTCGTGATCGCGGGTCCCGCGGCGGCCGCGCTGGCCGGTGCCGGGGCTGGCGCCGCAGCTGGCGGGGTTATCGGCGCCCTAGTGGGTTGGGGAATGCCCGAAGAGCGCGTGAAGCACTACGAAGCGGGCATCAAGGGCGGTGGCATTGTCATGGGCGTCAAACCCCGCAACGATGCAGATGCGAAGCTGTTTGCTGAAGACTGGAAAAAGCACAACGCTGAGCACGTGTACCCCTAAGACGGTCGCGACCGACGCAAGCCTTCCGAGCAAAGGCTTGTGCATCGGTCGAAGACGCAAACTAGAGTCTAAATCATGTATCTCGGTGTTCTGGAGTTGCCTTGGTGGGGCTATGTCCTTGTCACATTGGCCCTCACCCATATCACCATCGCCTCAGTAACGATCTACCTGCATCGCCACTCTGCGCACAGGGCGCTCGATCTACATCCGTTCGCTGGTCATTTCTTTCGCCTCTGGCTCTGGCTTACGACTGGAATGAGCACGAAAGCATGGACTGCCATCCACCGTAAACACCACGCGCGTTGCGATACCGAGGAGGATCCTCATAGTCCGCAGGTAAAGGGCCTACGGAGCGTGCTCCTCCAGGGCGCTGAGCTCTACAAACTGGAGGCAAGAAACCAGGAAACAATCGAGCGGTTCGGGCGAGGAACGCCGGACGACTGGATCGAGCGCCACCTCTACCATCCGCACACCGTACTTGGCCTAGGCGTGATGCTCGCAATCGACCTCGTGCTCTTCGGTGCCATCGGCTTGACCATCTGGGCGATTCAGATGATCTGGATTCCTTTGTTCGCCGCGGGCGTTATCAATGGCCTCGGTCATTATTGGGGATACCGGACCTTCCAAACCGAAGAAGCCAGTCGCAATATTGTGCCTTGGGGCGTCCTCATCGGCGGAGAAGAACTGCACAACAATCATCATGCGCACCCCTCATCGGCCCGACTATCGCACAAGTGGTGGGAGATAGACGTGGGGTGGATTTACATACGGATGCTGAGCTTTTTGAACTTGGCGACGATCAAGAAGACCGCTCCACGCGTCCGACGCGATGCGACTAAAAATAGCATTGATCATGAAACGCTGCAGGCAATCGTGATGAATCGATACGAGATCCTCGCGGCCTACACTCGAGCCGTCGCAGCCACCTGTTTACGGGAATCAGCTCGCCTTCAATCGAAGGTACCGATCGACAGGAAGACGATACGGCGTTGGCTTCGCAGCCACGACCATCAGTTGAGCGCGGAGGAAAGGCTGCGTATTGAGTCTGTTGTCACCGCGAGCCCGACTTTGACAACGGTCCAAACGATGCGCGTCGATTTGACCGAAATCTGGCGACGCTCCAGTCTCACCAAAGACCAGCTAATTTGCCACGTCGAGGACTGGTGCCGCCGTGCCGAAGAGAGTGGCGTACTCGCGTTGCGAGAGTTCTCGCTGCGTTTGAGGGCAATGCGTTAGGCAACATCGTATGGGCAGGGGGTGATGCATACGTCTCCCAGACTTTGCGAAGGTGGATAGTGAACGCTCCAGTCTCACATGTTTCCCGTCCTCAAAAACTTGCCCAGCCGCGTCTTCGCCGGACCCGGATTGAAAGCGGGCGGCCGTTTCCGCTAGGGGCGACCTGGGATGGGCGCGGCGTGAACTTCGCGCTGTTCTCGGCCAATGCCGCCAAGGTCGAGCTCTGCGTCTTCGACATCCATGGCGAGCGGGAGGTCGAGCGGATCCAGCTGCCGGAATACACCAACGAGATCTTCCATGGCTATCTGCCGGAGGCCCGTCCAGGCCTCGTGTACGGCTACCGCGTTCACGGACCCTATGAGCCCGACGCGGGGCACCGCTTCAACCCGAACAAACTGCTGCTCGATCCTTACGCCAAACAGCACACGGGCGAGCTTAGATGGGATCATGCGCTCTTCGGTTACACGATCGGATCGCCGGACGGCGACCTTTCTTTCGATGAGCGCGACAGTGCCCCGTTCCTGCCCAAGGCCCGTGTAATCGACCCAGCCTTCACCTGGGGCGACGAGCGACGGCCCAATATTTCCTGGGAGCGGGTCATCTTCTATGAGGCCCATGTCAAGGGCTTCACTCAGCGCCACCCGTGCGTCAGCGAGGCCGACCGCGGCAAGTTTGCGGGTTTGATGAACCCCGACGTTATCGCTTACATCAAGAGTCTCGGCGTTACGTCGGTGGAGTTCCTACCGATCCACTCTTTCGTGGACGACAGCTATCTGGTGGAGAAGGGGCGGCGGAACTACTGGGGCTATAACACGATCGGCTTTTTCGCCCCGGCTCCGCGGTACCTCGCGAGCCCCTTTGTCAACGAGTTCAAGGAACTCGTGTCCGCCTTCCACTATGCCGAGCTCGAGGTGATCCTGGACGTGGTCTACAACCACACGGCCGAGGGCAACGAGCTGGGACCGACCTTGTCCTTCAAGGGCATTGACAACGCCACCTATTATCGGCTGCTCCCGGACCAAAAGCGGTACTACATAAACGACACAGGTACCGGAAACACGGTCAACACTTCGCATCCGCGCGTGATGCAGCTGGTCACAGACTCGCTTCGTTACTGGGCAGGTGAAATGCGCGTCGACGGGTTCCGGTTCGACCTGGCGACGATCCTGGCGCGCGAGCCGATCGGTTTCTCGGAGGAATCCTCCTTCCTCCACGCGTGCATGCAGGACCCACTACTCTCTCAGGTCAAGCTTATCGCCGAGCCCTGGGATTGCGGTCCGGGCGGCTATCAGGTCGGTCGGTTCCCGCCCGGCTGGGCGGAATGGAACGACGGTTATCGCGACACGATGCGTGCGTTCTGGCGAGGCGACGAAGGTAAGGTCCCGGCCGTCGCCGCCCGAATCAGCGCCTCGGCCGAGGTGTTCGATAGGCGCGGCCGCAAGCCTTGGGCATCAGTGAACTTCCTCACCGCTCATGACGGATTCACCCTACACGACCTCGTCTGCTACAACGACAAGCACAATGAGGCGAATGGCGAGGACAACCGGGACGGCCACTCGCATAATTTGTCCTGCAATTACGGCGTCGAAGGACCGGCCGACGATCCGAAGCTGAACGAGCTTCGCTTCCGGCAGCTTCGCAACTTCTTCGCGACCCTACTTTTCTCGCGCGGCACGCCGATGATCCTTGCCGGCGACGAATTCGCCCGCACGCAAAGCGGCAACAATAACGCCTACGCCCAGGACAACGAGATTGGCTGGATCGATTGGCGCGTCTCGCCCGAGGCGGTCGAGCTCGCCGGGTTCGTCCAAAAGCTCATCATGCTCCGCCAGGCATTGCCTATGCTCCGACGCGGGCGCTTCCTGCGGGGAATCTACGACGAGGAGCTAGGCGTCAAGGACGTGGCCTGGATCACGCCCGCCGGCATCGAGTTCTCGGAAGAGAACTGGAGCGACTCAGCCGCGCGCTGCTTCGGCATGCTTCTCGACGGGCGCGCGCAATCCGAAGGTATCCGGCGGCCAGGCACGGACGCGACGATGCTGCTCGTCCTCAACGCCCACCACGACGTCGTGAACTTCACACTTCCCGAGGCGCCGGGCGGGCAGCGCTGGCGTTGCATCATCGACACCAACCTACCCGCGCGCGAGGAGCTGGTGCCGTTCGAGTTTGGCTCCGTGTACATGGCTACCGGCCGCTCGTTCCTGGTCTTTCTTCTGGAGCCATCAGAAAGTGACGCCTCGACGGCAGCTGCGCGACGCGCCTTCGCTCACATCTCGGAAGCATTCGTGGAGGCCTCGATCCGCTGCGTTCACTTTGCCACCGAGCCGCAGGACGTCCCGGAGGACCAAGTGCCTTCGAAGACCTGAGTGGGCACGGGTACGGCGAGCAAGCATGACGATCGGAAGGACCTTCTCGTTTGAATCGAGCTGGGGCGCAAATTACTCCAAGGCGGGTACACGCTTTCGAATATGGGCGCCTGGCGCCCAAGCGGTCGAACTCGTATCCGGCCCGGAACAGGCCGACGAGTCAATGCTCATGCAGAAAGGCGAGGGCGGTTGGTGGGATCTCACGACCGGCAACCTACAGCCCGGCTCGGGCTATGGCTTTCGGGTCGATGGGGGCAACGTCGTGCCAGATCCTGCCGCACGCGCGCAGATGGGGAACGTCCACGGGGCGCTCCAAGTTGGTCGACCCTAACGCCTACCAATGGCAAACAGCGGACTGGAAGGGTCGGCCATGGCACGAGGCCGTCTTCTACGAGCTGCACACGGGCACGTTCACGCTTGAGGGCACCTTCGACGCGGTCATCGGCAAGCTCGACCATCTGCAGAAGATCGGCATCACCGCCATCGAAGTGATGCCCGTTGCCCAGTTTGGCGGACGCCACGGCTGGGGCTATGACGGCGTGCTGCTTTATTGCCCGCACGAAGTCTATGGCGGTGCAGTAGGGCTGAAGCGTCTCGTCGACGCCGCGCACGAGATAGGCCTCATGGTCTTCCTCGACGTCGTCTACAACCATTTCGGCCCCGACGGGAACTACATCCCATCCTACCTGCCCGAGTTCTTCCACGCTGATATTCAGACGCCCTGGGGCGCCGCCATCGCCTATGACCAGGAGCCGGTGCGCCGGTTCATGATCGATAACGCGCTCTACTGGCTGACCGAATACCGGATCGACGGCCTCAGGCTCGATGCCATCGACTCGATCAAGGACACGACCGACGTCCCGCTCGTGAAGGAGATCGCCGCCCACGTGCGCGAGCTGATCATCGACCGCCACGTCCACATCACCACCGAGGACGAACGCAACATTACGTGGCATATAGAGCGCAATGACCAAGCCTCCATCTCTCTCGTCTCCGGCGAGTGGAACGATGACTTCCACCACACCGCCCATGTGATCGCGACGAATGAGCAGGAAGCGTATTACCAGGACTACGAGATCGACACCGCCGGGCAGATCGCGAGGGCCCTGGCGACGGGCTTCGTCTTTCAGGGACAGTATTCCAAGCATCGCGAGCGCGAGGTCGGAGACCGCTCCGCGCACCTACCGCCGACGGCCTTCGTCCATTTCATTCAGAACCACGATCAGATCGGCAACCGTGCGTTCGGGGACCGGCTTCGCTCATTAAGCTCGGCACGCGCCTACGACTGTATGCATGCGATCCTCCTCCTGTCGCCGCAGATCCCGCTTATGTTTCAGGGCGATGAGTTCGGCGACGCCAACTCTTTCTGCTTCTTCACCGACTTCCATGGCGAGCTCGGCGAGGCAGTGTCCAAGGGACGTAAGGAGGAGTTCAAGAACTTCTCCATTTTCCAGGACGAGCGTGCCGCTGAGGCCTTTCCCGATCCAAATAGTGAGGCCACCTTTCTAGCCTCGAAGCTGGATTGGTCACAGATTTCGCGTCCGATCCAACGGCGCCGACTGCAGGTGACGGAGGAGCTGCTCAACACCCGGCGCGCGGTGCTCATGCCGCTCCTGGAGAAGGCTAGGGGCTGTTGCGGCTCCGCATTCGTGGATGGGCGCGCATTCGCCGTCACGTGGAACCTTCAGAACAATAAGATCTATCACCTCTTCGCCAATCTCGATGACAAGATCTGGCAGATCGGGAGCGGGCGCCTCTCGGGCGAGATTGACCAAGTCGAGCTTGTCTATTCGAACCACAAGGCCGCCCTGGAGGAGCTACGGAACGGAAAGCTCGCGGCCTGGACTGCGGCTTTTCTCCTGGCCCGCTCGCCCCTGGTCGAAGGGTCCGACGATGTCTGACCGTCTCGACGACCTGGCAAGGAGCCATGGCATCCAGACCCGCTATACCTCCGAGCACGATGAGCCGACGGATATCTCGGATGAGGCCAAGCGAGCGCTTCTGAAAGTTCTCAACGTCGATCCGCAAACCGGCGAGACGGGTGATTTCGCGAGCAAGCAGCACGAGGCGGCGCGCCGCTGCGTCCTGCCGAAAGGTGTTCGCGATCGTCGCGCCTGGGGGTTGACCTGCCAGCTCTACGGTCTGCGCTCGAGCCGCAACCTCGGGATCGGCGACTTCGAGGATCTGGCGCAACTTACCGAGACAGCGGCCGAGGCGGGGGCGGCGTTTGTCGGCGTCAATCCGCTCCATGCCCTTTTTCTCGCCGATCTGAGTCGCATCAGCCCGTATTCACCTTCGACACGCCGATTTCTCAACCCGCTCTACATCGCCGTCGATCAGCTTCGCGGCGGCAAACGGGCAATCCGCGACTTGCGCGAGGAGGACGCGGGCGCGTTCGTTCGCCTTGACGGCGACCTCGTCGAGTACGGCGCCGCCGCCTCGCTGAAGGGCCGCCTGCTCCGCCGCCTCTTCGACCAACGCGACGGCGAGACCGAAGACGGCTTGGAGGCTTTTCGAAAGAAGAACCACGACAGCCTGCGTTCGTTCGCGCTGTTCGAGGCGATTTCCGCCCATGAGGTGCGTGCGGGAGGCCATGCCGGCTGGCATGGTTGGCCTGGAGATCTGCAACATCGCCAGGGCGAAGCGGTAGCGCGTTTCGAGGGCGAGCACGAGAACGACGTCCGTTTCCATGAATGGCTGCAATTCATCGCCGATCAGCAGCTCGCACACGCGCACGCCCGCGCCAAGGCGGCCGGCATGCGGATCGGCCTCTATCTCGATTTCGCCGTCGGCGTGGCTCCGGACGGAGCTGACACTTGGGCCGATCCCGATCTCACGGTGCGCGATGCGCGCGTCGGCTCGCCGCCGGACTTGCATAACTCCGAGGGCCAGGACTGGCGTCTCGCTCCTCTGTCACCAGGGGTGCTCGCCGCGCGCAAGTACAAGCCGCTGGCCGATGCCTACGCTGCCTCGATGCGACACGCGGGCGCGATGCGCATCGATCACGCCATGGGTCTTGCCCGCCTCTGGTGGATCCCCGCCAGCGGCACGGCGGCCGGCGGCGGTTATGTCTGCTATCCGCTCGGCGCTATGATCGACACCGTTGCAGAGGCCTCTGAGGTGAACGGATGCATCGTCATCGGAGAGGATCTTGGCACGGTGCCCGAAGGCTTCTGCCCGGCAATGGAGGCGGCGAACATCCTTTCCTACCGGGTGCTCTATTTCGAGCGCGGCAAGACGGGTCAGTTCGTCCCGCCAGCGCAGTATCCGGAGCTCGCGCTCGCCTGCATCTCCACGCACGACCTCGCGACCCTTTCCGGTTGGTGGACCGCGAGCGACATCACACTTCGCGCCGAGACCGGACGGCAGACGGAGGCGGCGACGGAGCGCGAACTGCAGGATCGAGAGCGGGACCGCACCGCGCTCCTGGCTGCGCTGGACCGCGAAGGCCTCCTCCCGTCCGAATACGCCGACATCCTGTCCCGCGAGCGGCCCATGCCCGTTGTCTTGGCGGAGGATCTTGCCGCAGCGATCCACCGCTTCGGCGCGCGCGCGCGATCGCTGATGTTCGCCGTGCAGCTGGAGGACGCGGTTCTCTCTCCTCGGCAGCCGAATCTCCCGGGCACCACGGATGAATACCCGAACTGGCGCATCCGCTCGGACGTGACGGTTGAGAATCTTGCCGCCGATCCCCGCTTCCAGACGATCGCCCGCGCTGTGCGCGAGGAGAGACCGGAATGCTCTTGAGCAAACAGCTCGTCGCTACCTATCGCCTGCAGTTTCGCGAGGGCACCGACTTTGAGCAAGCTGAGGACCTTGTTTCCTATCTGCAGACGCTCGGCGTCAGCCATCTCTACGCCTCTCCGGTTTTCGCGGCGGCGCCGGGCTCGACACATGGTTACGACGTCGTTGACTATAACCGCTTCGAGGAGGAACTCGGCGGCGATGCCGGCTTCAACGCTATGAGCGACGCGCTGAGGGGTCACGACCTCGGGCTCATCCTCGACTTCGTGCCGAACCACATGGGCGTTTCTCCAAAGAACCCGTGGTGGGAGGATGTGCTGCGCTGGGGATCTGAGAGCCGCTACGCTCAAACCTTCGATATCTCTTGGGAAGCCGAGAAGATCCTCATTCCCACGCTTGGCAAGCCCTATGGCGCGGCCTTGCGCGACGGCGACCTATCCGTCGTGTTCGACGAGACCCGCAACCAACTGCGCTTCGACGCCTCTGGCTACCAGCTTCCGCTGGATCCACGGACGCTGAGCCACGTCTTCTCTTTCCTAGATCATGAGGAGCGCGAAAACCTCATCCGCCGCTTCCTGACGGCGGCTCCAACCGACGGGGAGGAGTTGGACGAGCTCCTCGCTGAGCATGCTTCCCGAGCGGCTTTCGTTACCGCCCTGGACCGAGCGCTTGAAGCGATCAATGGCGACAAGACCGCCCTGCATAAGCTTCACGAGGCACAGTCGTGGCGTCTCGCCTGGTGGCGTCTCGCCCGAGAGAAGCTGTCCTATCGCCGCTTCTTCGAGATCGCGGATCATCATGGGTTCGGTGCCGGGATCGGAACTGAAGTTCTTAGGCCATCTCCGGAGAGGAAGATCATGGGTGGGGTGGTGTGGCGTTGGAAGGACGGGACAACTACGCCGTCACCGATCTCGAGGCCCATCGGAGAAGCAACGAGATGACACTGCCGCAGGCTATTGCGAAGCGGTCACGCCGAGCTCGGAGCACCTTTCGGCATCGCCTCCTGCTGCTTCCCGAGTGAGCCTGGATTACCGGTGGGATCAGGGCTGACGAGGCCCCGTTCCTCGCTGCCGTTTTGCTCGGTCTTGCCACGCCCCGTTTTTGCCTGTAGCTCGTCGATACGCTTAGACGCTTCCGCCTTTGTCAGCTTGTCGTCGAATTGGACCTTTGCCTCTTCCGAAAGCGTCTTCAGATAGGAGCGCTGGGCGCCGGTCATTGGCTCGTCACCCGTCACCCACTGGTCTGGGTCCTTTTCCATGTTGCTTTCGTCCGCGTGGGTCTGTGTCTGCTCGTCGGTCATCTGCCGTCTCCTTCGCAATCCCGGATCCAATGCGACAACTCTTTGCAAACGCCGTGCCGGGGTCTGTATGAAATGACAGTGTGTACGGCAAAGCATAGTATCTCGCATGAAATGGCACGATGGACTGAAGTTACGCAGGGTTTTGGATTGTTCCAACTGGACCGCGCTCCGCGAAGCTCATTAATCAGCGGTGCTATCGGCGGCGATCACGAAACGGTCGTCATCCTGATGTCGACCATCGCCAATGGCTGATTCAACGCCTGGAGTCATGTTAGTCAGCGGCATCGCTCAGCAGAGCATCCAAGAGGCTTTTGCTGATTTGCGTCCGCGGTCAAGGCCCGAGCCATACGCCCTCGGCAGGCGGGCTGGGGGGTCTGAAAGGCTGCAGCATGGCGGAAGCGATATGTCTGGCTAGTGCAATGCAACTGCTCCTTATTGCTGTGCTCGTCGTAGAACTCCAGCAGCGACTGCTCCAGGGACGATTGAATAGCGCTTTGCCGCTCGCCCAGTTCCATTTCTCAAATGGCGGCAGCGGCTTTCAGCGCATCGGTCTGGGACGCAACGGTCGCGGTTAAACCCTCCTGCGGCATTTGCCATTGAATTTGCAGTTCTGGCCCGGACTCCTTGGTGCCTTCTTCGACAATGCCCTTGATGAGATGTGACTAAGTCGGGATTGAATAATTGCCTGTGTCTTGCGAAGTGCACACCGCCAGGTATATGGCGTGCGGACTGCTTAGCTCCGGTGGAGGTCATATTTGCCTCACTCCTCGCTCGGAAGCGGCGTACATTTCGATTCCCTAGCCATTCATTCCAACGAGGTCGCGGCTACGATGATAAAAGTTTGGGACTCGATCATCGTTGGTGGCGGTCCCGCGGGGCTAAGTGCCGCACTAATCTTGGGTCGGTGTCGCCGCAGTGTGCTGCTAATAGATGCCCTTAGCCAACGCAACCGGTTTGCGGCTCGCATGCATGGTTTTCTTACGAGAGACGGGATATCCCCGCAAGAATTTCTCGAAATTGCCCGGTCGCAACTGCGCCCCTATTCGACCATTCATTCGATTGACGACGAGGTGGTCGACGTGCTTTTCGCGGGAAATCTGTTTCAGGCCCGGCTGCGCGGCGACCAGCAAGTCTGCGCTCATTGCATACTATTGGCGACGGGCGTGATCGACCATCTACCGGACATCGAGGGTATACAACCGCTCTACGGTCATAGCGTCCATCACTGTCCCTACTGCGATGGCTGGGAATGGCGCGATAAAAGAATTGGAGCCTTCGGCAGCGGAGACGAAAAGGGAGGTGGATTGGCATTGATGCTGAAGCAGTGGTCCGCTGATGTCCAGCTTTTTAGTAATGGCCCCGCAGGTCTTTCTCCTGCCATGCAGGCTCGGATGACAAAACAGAATATTTCCATCCGCGAGGGAAAAATCCTACGTCTCGAGGGGGAAGGCAGATGGCTGAAACGTCTCGTCCACAATGACGGTACATCGGTGCCGTGTGACGCTCTCTTTTTCAATACGGCCCAGCATCAGTGCTCGCAACTAGCCTCACGCTTGGGTTGCCGAATGACTGCGCGTGGCGGTGTGGACACGGGTGAACATGACGTCAAAACGGAGATCCCCGGACTGTTCGTGGCTGGCGATGCAACCCGCGACGTGCAGCTGGTTGCAGTCGCAGCCGCAGAGGGGGCAAAAGCCGCCTTCGCCATCAATAGGGTACTGTTGGATAGGGATGGTTTGTTGTGAGCGGTTGCCTTGTGGCCGTGCGATCGCTTGGATGGTCGGCGGGCGCGGGTTGCCCGGCAATTACGTCCGTGTCCGCATGCCGCAGCACGGCCGCACTGACAATCCTCGCGCAGATGCCCCATCGATACCGTCGTATGCCGCATACGCGCGGAGGTAGTTCTCGAGCGCGTCCATGGCGCCTTTCTCTTGATATAGCCAGACTCCACACGAGAGCCAGGAAGTGCAGTAGCAAACAGCGGACCATCTCGCTCGTTGTTGCCGTGAGCGGCGTCCGCCCGCAAGTTCGCAAGTTAAGTCACAGGATCGGTTTACCGCCAGTCACTGCGATGGTCGCTCCGGAAATATAGCTCGACAGCGGATCCGCCAGCAGCACGTAGGCCGTCGCCAGCTCCGCGGGCTGGCCCGGGCGCTGCATCGGCACCTGTTTGCCGAAGTCGGCGACGGCCTCCTCGGACAGCGTCGACGGGATCAGCGGCGTCCAGATGGGCCCGGGGGCTACCGCGTTGACGCGGATGCCCTTGCCGGCGAGCAATTGCGCCAGTCCTGCGGTGAAGTTCTGGATGGCGCCTTTTGTCGTGGCGTATGCCAGTAGGGTCGGATTGGGCGTGTCCGCGTTGACGGAGGCCGTGTTGATGATGGCACTGCCCGAGCGCATGTGCGCGGCCGCGGCCTTGGTCAGGTAGAACATCGCGTGGATGTTGACGCGGAAGGTGAGCTCCCATTCCTCATCCGAGATGTCGCCGATCTCCTTGAAGCTCGCCTGATGGGCGGCGTTATTGACGAGGATGTCAATTCCGCCCAGCTCGTCGACCGCCTGCTGCACCAGGTGGCGGCAATGGTCGGCATACTGAATGTCGCCGGCGCAGAGCACTGCCTTGCGTCCGGCGGACTCGACCAGGCGCTTAGCCTCCGCGGCATCCTCGTGCTCATTAAGGTAAGACAGCAGCACGTCCGCGCCTTCTCGAGCGTACGCGATAGCGACTGCGCGCCCGATCCCGCTGTCGGCACCGGTGATCAAGGCGCGCTTGCCCGCGAGTTTGTCCGATCCGCGATAACTGTTTTCGCCATGATCAGGGACCGGTTGCATGGCCTTGGTGCGGCCCGGCATCGGCTGCTGCTGTCTGGGAAACGGCGGCTTAGGATGTTCGATCATGTGAGGGCCTCGGAGACGGCGGTGCAAGGCTGCTAGGGTTCGATAGCATTTCCGATGCCCCCATGCGAACTGAATTTGATTGGCCACAGGGCGACAATAAACCCAGGCGGGTCCCCGAGTCATGATGGCGACGGGTCAGTGCGGCTTATATGGCGTGTAGGAGGGCTCACTTAGTGGCGAACCGACCGAAACGATTGGCAGCGTGGTGGGAAGCAGTACCTCTTGTGAAAGCAAGGAACAGAGTTACGCGAGCACGGCGCGTGCACATGGCTGAGGGGTTACTACTATTTGGACGGGAGTATCGTAATGAGAGCACTGTGCTGGCACGGTAAGTCGGACGTTCGCGTGGATAACGTACCTGACCCCAAGATTGAAGACGACCGGGACGTGATCATCAAGGTCACATCTACCGCCATCTGTGGATCGGATCTTCATCTCTTCGACGTTTATATGAAAACCATGGAAGAGGGAGATATCCTGGGCCACGAGCCGATGGGCGAGGTACTTGAGACCGGTCGGGCAATCACGCATCTCAAGCCGGGCGACCGGATCGTTGTACCGTTTACGATCTCATGTGGCAGCTGCTTCTTTTGTCAGAAGCAGCTCTACTCTCTTTGCGATACGAGTAATCCCAACGCGGACATGGCCAAGAAGGTAATGGGCCATTCACCAGCCGGTCTCTTCGGGTACTCGCACATGCTTGGCGGCTTCGCTGGCGGACAGGCGGAGTATCTTAGGGTGCCCTACGCTGATGTCAGCCCGATCAAGATTCCCGATGGCATCCCCGACGAGCGCGTCTTGTTTCTGTCGGACATCTTCCCGACCGGATACATGGCCGCGGAGAACGCCGAAATCGAGCAAGGCGAGACGGTGGCCGTGTGGGGCTGCGGACCCGTGGGTCAGTTCGCTATTCAGAGCGCCTGGATGTTCGGCGCCGGCAGAGTCATTGCGATCGACCGAGTGCCAGAGCGGCTCGCGATGGCTAAGGAGCATGGCAAGGCCGAGACCGTGAATTTCGGGGAAGTCGACAGTGTTTACGACCGACTGATGGAAATGACCAGGGGGCGCGGCCCCGATCGATGCATCGATGCAGTGGGCGCCGAAGCCCACGGAGGTGAAACATTCGACGCGGTTCTGGACAAGGCCAAAGCGGCCGTGATGCTCGGAACCGACCGCCCCCATGTGCTCCGAGAAGCCATCATGTGTTGCCGTAAGGGCGGAACGATCTCAGTCCCTGGCGTATACATTGGATTGCTCGATAAGGTGCCCTTCGGCGCCGCCATGAACAAGGGCATAACGTTCAAGACGGGACAAACACACGTCGCGCGATATCACAAGCAGCTCCTCGAACGGATCGAGCAGGGGGAAATCGACCCGTCGTTCGTCATTACACATCGCCTCAATCTTGATGACGCACCGGAAGCTGCGACCGCCGATCCGAATCTGCGTTGATTTGGCCGGTTTGAACGTGCATCTTCTTCGGGTTGCATTTTCTTCTGAAGACCGTCTCTGACGCGTCTTCTTCGAGGTTCATTTCCGTTTTCTTCAGACTGCGCCTGAGGGCGCGCGCGTGGCCGATGGGGTTGCGTTGGTCGACCCGGTCGAGGAGCGGCCATGGCGAAGGCGGGACAGCGTAAGTGCATGTGCTGCGAGCACTTCTTCGATCCCGACCATCGTAACCGTGAACGTCAACGGTACTGCTCGAATGCTGAATGTCGTCGCGCCAGTAAGGCGGTCAGTCAGGCGGCCTGGCTCGCTCAGCCCCAGAACACCGACTACTTCCGCGGTCCGCTGCATGTTGTTCGGGTTCAGCTGTGGCGCGCCGCGCATCCGGGTTATAGCCGCGGCAAAGCCCGCAAGCCGGCGGCGTTACAAGAGCCCTTGGTTGTGCAAGTGCCTGAGGATGTTGAGCAATGTTTCGTTCGTGGTGCGCTCCCCGAATCCCCCGGCGCAGCGGCGTTACAAGATCTCTTAAACGCCCCATCGCCCGTGCTGGCGGGGCTGATCGCGCACCTGTTCGAGGTAACGTTACAAGATGACATGGCGGCCACGGCGCGGCGGCTTGTACAACTAGGCCACGACGTCATCAACCGGAGCCGCCATGAAGACCGTCAAGCGCGTGCTGCGCCCGCAGCGGCTGCGCCAGGTGCCCGCGCAGTTCAGTTGGGTTGACCAGGGCCTCGTGCAGCGGCACTTCATCGATCGGTGCGAGGCGCGTGCCGCAGCACTTTATCTGTTCCTGGTCACAGTCGCCGACGCGCAAGGCCTGAGCTATTACGGCGAGGGCGCGCTCGGGGCGCGGCTGCACCTGAGTCGCGAGGAACTGGGCGCGGCGCGAGCGCAACTCATCGATCTCGAACTCATCGCCTATCAGCCACCGCTGTATCAGGTGCTGGCGCTTCCCGGAACGCCACCGCGGGTACCGACACAAGCACCGGTACGCGACTGCAGTGACGGCGCGCGCAGCGTTGCTGAACTTCTCGATCAGATGGGGCGGCGGCGTGCTCAGCTATGAGCTCTTCTGCCAGATCCGCGACCACCTGGGTCGCCAGCGCCTGAGCGTGGCACAGACCGCCCGGGCGCTCGGATTGCACCCGCGCACGGTAGCCACACGGTAGCCAAGTGGGCCCGCGTGGAGCAGTTCCACACGCGCGCGGGCGTGGCGCGCCTGGGCAAGCTCGATGCGTACAAGGGGCAAATCGTGCGCTGGCTCGATGCTCACCCGTACAGCACGCAGCAGA
>WHTS01000126.1 GCA_009377585.1 Betaproteobacteria bacterium | reverse complement strand
CACGTTGTGCCGCCGCAGCCAGACCCACCATCTGAGCTGGACCCGTATGCGCCGGCTCATCGCGCACTGGTTGCCTCCCGCACGCATCTGCCACCCTTACCCCAACCAGCGTCTGATCGTCACGACCCAAGGCAGGAGCCGTATGCGGTAATCCCGCTCGTACGGATCTGTGGAGGGGGTGATGGGTGACCGTCATTCCTACTCCGACTCCTGGTCCTTGCGATCGGCCGAAGTATAGTCGTCGAACCACAGGTGAGATCGTTGCCCGCCATGGTACATAGCATGCCCCGATGCCAATCGACATCGGTGCAGCTCGGGCCGCAGCCGGCGCTGAATTCGTGGACCGGAATCGATAACCGGGACAACATGGCAAAATCGGCGTTGACCGGAGGGAGGACATAGCATGCACTGGTTGCGAAAGACCTGGCTGTGCGTGGCGTTCTGTGCCGCGACGATTACGCTCTTCGGCGGCGCTGCGGGGGCGGCAGAGTCCGCTTTTCCGACCAGGCCGATTCGGCTCATCGTGGCATCTTCACCGGGAGGACCCAACGACCTGCTCGCGCGGATCGTGTCCGCTCCCTGGGGTGAAGCATTGGGAAGAACCATTGTGGTCGACAACCGGGCAGGCGCGGCGGGCATGATCGCCACCGAGATCGCGGCGCGCGCCGTGCCCGACGGCTACACCCTGCTCGTCGGGTTTCCCGGTCCGCTCATCATCGGGCCCGGAATGAGCGCTTCCCCGCCCTACGACGCCTCGAAGGACTTCACGCCCATCTCGTTGATGGCCTCGGGACCCTTCGTGCTGCTCGCCAATCCTGGTGTCCCGGCCAAGACGATGCGGGAACTGGTGGCGCTCGCCAAGTCGCAGCCCGGCAAGCTCAACTATGGATCGGGCGGTGCGGGTCAGAGCAGCCACATGGCGATGGAGCTGTTCAAACTGGTGGCCGGCATCGACATGGTGCACGTACCCTACAAGGGAGCCGGGCCGGGCATGACGGCTCTGATCGCCGGCGAGGTCTCGGTGATGTTTGCTTCGATCGGATCGGCTATCGCGCACATCAATTCGGGAAAGCTGCGGGCGATGGCGGTGGGTGGAGCGCGTCGTGCCGTAGCACTGCCCAAGCGTCGTGCCGTAGCACTGCCCAATGTTGCGACGATCAAGGAGTCCGGCTTCGCCTTCGATGCCGCCAGCTGGTACGGAATCGTCGCGCCGCGCAACCTGCCTCAGCCGATCGTGAGCCGCCTGCACTCGACCTTGACCGCGACGCTCAATGCGCCCGCCATGCAGAGCCGCTTGACCGATCTCGGGTTCGAGGTCAACGCGAGCACGCCGGCGCAGTTCGCCGAGCACTTGCGCAGCGAGACGGCGGTGTGGAACAAGGTGATTGCGGCCACGGGGATGCGTCAGAGGTAGGTAGGGGCGCGCCAGCCTGCCCATCAAGGAATTGCGCGTACTTGGCAGTCACCGCTCCTTGCACGCGCACCGGTCGTTGCCAACTCGGATACTTCTTCTGGAACTCCTCGCGCAGCATCCGAGCGGCGAGGTGGTTTAGAGAGATTCCAGCGGCATGGAGATCTCGCTGCTTTCGACCCGGAAGATACGTTCATTGCAATCACCATTAATGTCCGGTGTTCGGCCTTATGTTGAGCTCCACATAAGGCCGAGAAGCAGTCGTTGCCCGACCATGACCGGACGGAGTTGGCCGACAGCGGAAGGACCGCTCCTGGCCGTCAGTCCTATCGTTCTTCGGATGCAATCCGGGGTCCGGCCGAATCCGAGGGGCATCGTGTTCACCGGTGCAGATTTGAGCCTTCTGATCGCTCCGATGGCTATGACAGAGGCGTTGGCGAAGGTCAACGGTCGAGGCGATCGCGAGCGTACCCGCTCCGGGTCGTTCGGACGACGGAATTGGGGTCGAAGATTTGCCGTGACCCGACTCAATCATGGCGGTTGCGGCAGGACTTGGTCATCTCGATTTGCCGCCAAGATGGTCGCGAGCACGATCATGCGCCCGATACGGCATCGCGGACACTGATGGATGTCTCGGTTGGCAAATCTCAGCCAGAATGCCTCGCCGGTTTCCGGCACGCCGGCGCCCTTCGGCGCCGCCAGCAATACCGCACTGTGGGCTGAAAGCAATGCCAGCATGATGCGCAATCTGCTGCTGCCGCGCCTATCGAGGGAGGCAAGCCGCCCGTTGACCTCGCGCCCCAACGGGCAGTACACCGGAACCGCGAAGCACTAGTCTGAAGACGACATGACTGGGATCCGAAGAAAGTTCCTGCGAGAGGGCGTGACGATCCGCACGTACCTGCTTGCATTGGTGCTCGCCGCGGTGATTCCGCTGGGTGCGTTCGTCGCTGCGCTTCTCTACGTCATCTCCAGCAAACAGGAAGCGGAGATGGAAAGCGCAGTGCTCGAAAGCGCGGAGGCGCTTGCGGCTGCAATCGAGAGCAACATTGACAGCGGCTTGAAGCGCATGGTGGTTCTCGCCAACGAATCATCTCTGCACGTTGGCAACATCGACCAGTTTGCGCAACGTTGCCGCGAGGCGGTCAGCGGCAGCCCCGACTGGCGCAGCCTTCTCCTGTCGGCGTCGGACGGCACGCAGCTCGTGAACACCCTTAGCCCGCTCAGCACATCGCTGCCGAGCGGTCTTGGACTGCCGTGGGTGAAGCAGGCTTTCGATACCGGCAAGCCCGTCGTCTCCCGACTCTTCATTGGACGCATCTCGAAGCAGCCGATTGTCGGGCTGGCGATACCCGTGACGCTTCAGGGTTCCGTCCAGTACGTCCTCGCATCCGGACTGGATCTCGGATTTCTGCGCGATCTCATCACCAGGGGCGTTGGCGTGGAAGGCGGAGTTGCGGTACTGCTCGACCAGGAGTTGACGTACATCGCGCGCAGCAATGCCAGCGAGTCCCTCGCTGACGGTTTTGCACCGTCAAGGCTGCGCCAGCAGATTTCTGCACGCGTTAAGGGAGTGGGGAATTTCAGGACGGACGAAGGACTGGAGGTCGTTGGTTCCTGGGTGCGCATGCCGCAATCCGGCTGGACCGTATTGGTGGCGAACCCGCTCGCGGCGCATCGTTCGACCTGGCTGAGTTACATCGCGCTGCTCGGGGCGATCTGCCTGTTCGTTGCGGGTGCGGGCGCAGTGGCAGCGAGGCTGCTTGCGCAGCGCATCGCGCAGGACGTGCACAAGCTTGGAGCCGAAGCGGACACGCTGGCGAGTGGGACGCCAGTTGCCGGTACCGGCAGTTCTATCGTGGAGCTGCAGGCGCTCGGGCAAGCGCATCAGAGGGCCGGCACGCGGCTGCGGGAGCTGCTCGAACGCGAACGCGAACACCGCGAACTCGCCGAAGCTCAGAACAAGTCGAAGGACGAGTTTCTCGCTATGCTCGGTCACGAGCTGCGCAACCCGCTTGGCGCTATCTCGAATGCCGGGGCTCTGTTGCAGATGCAGAATGGCGATCCGAAAGTTGTCCGGTTCGCGAGTGAGATGATTTCGCGGCAGTCGGGTCAGCTCCGCCGGCTCATCGACGACCTCCTCGATGTGAACCGCATCGTCTCCGGAAAGATCAGCCTCGAAGTCAAACCCGTGAACCTTCTGAAGGCCGTGCAGAACGCGGTCAGTGCATTGCAGGCGAGGGACAAGGAACACGCAATAACCGTCGAAGCAAAGCCGGTGTGGGTCGAAGCGGATCCAGCGCGGCTGGAGCAAGTCTTGAGCAACTTGTTGTCCAATGCCACCGCGCACACACCTGCAGAGGGGCGCATTCGGGTAGAGGTCGAGCAGCAGGGAGTCAGCGCCATCTTGCGCGTGGCCGACACCGGCATCGGAATCGAGCCTGAACACCTCGGGCGCATATTCGACCTTTTCTACCAGGTACCTCAGGCGCTCGACCGAGCGAAAGGCGGGCTCGGTATCGGACTCACGCTCGTGCAGCGCCTGGTGCAGCTCCATGGCGGTTCGGTTTCCGTCTCGAGCGAAGGTCACAATCGGGGCACCACGTTCACGGTGTCCCTGCCCGCCGTCCCGGTGCTTGCGCCAGCGCCAGCGCCAGCGCCCAGGGAGGCGGTGCCGAGATACGGCGCAATCGAACAGGTGAGAATCCTGCTGGTGGAGGACGACCCGGATTCGCGCGAGAGCCTCAAGCGCGTGCTCGAACTGAATGGGCACAGCGTAGAAGTGGCGCCTGATGGCATCGCTGGCCTCGCAAAGGCCGCGCAGTGGCATCCTGACATCGCCATCGTAGATATCGGACTGCCGCAGATGAATGGCTACGAAGTGGCGAAAGCCATAAGACGCGAGCTGGGCGGCAAACCGACGCTCGTCGCGCTGACGGGATACGGGCTCCCGGAGGACGAACAGCGCTCGCGTGCAGCTGGATTCGACCAGCATCTGGTCAAGCCGGTCGACTTCGATCGATTGCTGGAAATTGTTGCCAGGCTGAGTTAACCCGCCGGCGCACGGACAGCAACGGGTCGGGAGTTGCCATTGGTATAGCGGAAGGGGGACGTTCGGCGCCGCGCGGGCGCCGAGGTCCGTTTACCGACGGTAACCAGTCACACACTCGACGCTGACCGTGTGACTGGACCGGCCGAAGAGGAGTCATCGCCGGACGCTACCTACACCTTCTGGCATGGGCGGAAAAGACGAAAAGAGGCGACCTCGATCAGACCTCGCGCGTGCGCGTCCATGGTGCTCAACGAGGCCCCTTGTTGCACTTGATCGTCTGCGGGATGCTGATAAACGCCTGCGTTGGTGGCGGGATCACTTGCTGGATTTCGTAGCGACAAGGCCAAGCGCGATCAAGGCGGCAGATACAAAACGCCAGGCCCCGAAGCCTTCCTTCAGAACGAACGTAGAAATAAGCGCTGCAAACAGAACGCTAGTTTCTCTAAGGCCGGACACCATGGCCATTGGAGCGACTGCCAGCGCCCAAACGATTATCCAATAGCCCAGGGCTTGCAGGATTCCGCCAATCAAAGCGGTTCCCGCATTACGTGCCGCAGCGCGGACGACATTGCGACCCTTCCACATGCAGACGATAAGGAATGTAAGAAGTCCGTCCCCTATGGTGAGCCAAACGGCGAAACCGATGGCCGATCCGGCTTGGCGTGCCCCGAGACCATCTACGACGGTATATGAGGCGATCAATACTCCAGTCAAGAGCGCATGAATCACGGGTTTCGGTGTGACCCAAACCCCTCCGCCACGTTCGAAAGTCAGCGCCATCACGCCACAAGCTAGGCAGAGGGTACCCAGCAGCGCAACTGGAGTGAGCGCTTCGCCGGCAAATAGAAGCGCACCTATTGCGACTAGCAGCGGGGCAGAACCCCGAGCAATCGGATACACCTGTCCTAGATCTTCGTGGTTGTAGGCGATCGGCAGAAACAGATGGTATGCCGTATGTAGCAGAATCGTCAGCGCCAAGAGGCCCCAACTTTCGGGGGCCGGCGCCTCCACGAAAGGGGCGACCAGGAGCGAAAACATGCTGCCGGAGAGCGTCACGAGCATCATCACTATGACGCGATCCCCGCGCATCTTGATGAGTGCATTCCAACTTGCATGAAATGCGGCCGCGATCAGTACAAGGCACGCCACTTCAACGCTCATTACTCACGTACCTCGTTCAAGGCTGGCTCGGCATCCGCAATACCGTCATGTCGCCCATCCGGCTGCAGCGCTCAGAGCCGGTGCATAACGATACGACTTGGTTCGGCGAGTATGCGCGGAAAAGCGCAACTGAGTGCAACCCTCCGGCGGCGCCGTATGAGCGATGTTCATGATCGCGGAAATCGTCACGAAATATCCGTATACGGAAACGATCTCGATGAGCCCCGCCTCGCCGAAGGCTTCGATTGCGCGGCGGTAGGTCAACTCGCAGACGCCTTTCGTGCGGCTCAGCTCAGCGCATACCTCGTATGCGATCTCCTCGGAAGCCGTCATGCCTTTGGGATCCCGGCCCTGCGCCAGCGCATCGATGACGTCTCGCTCGATGCCGGCCTCAAGAGCAAGGGGAACGTGCACCGCCCATTCGAACTGATTCGTCCATTCGCGTGCGACGATCAGCGTGACGAGCTCCCTCACCCTGGCATCGAGTGCGCTTCCGAAGCGCAGGTATTCTCCGACTCTTCCAAGCCGGTCCACGAGCTCCGGGCTTCTCAGTAAGGGGATGAAGGGCCCTTTCACTCCGCCGCGTGGCCCATTCATCAATTCCTCGGCGACTTTGCGCTGCTTTTCGTTCAGAGCCTCCAGCGCGAGCGCAGGCATACGATCCACGTAGGCAACTTCTCCGACGAGCCATCGATTGCTGGACATGGCTACTCCCTACTTCGTTACTGCGGCTGCGGCATCCAATCGGTTTCCGCGGTGAGAAGAGAGGCTGTACGACGCGATCACGAGCGGAACGGCCGATGCAACGAGTCCGTACGAGAAACCGTTTGGAAGGTGTAAGAAGCTACTGACGAGCCCAGGCCCGACGATCTGCCCTATCCCGAAGGCTGCAGTCATCGCACCCATCAGCGTGCGGGCCTGCGGGCCTGCGATGCTCCGAGCTTCCTGCAGACCAACCATCGTAATGACCATGAATGTCCCGCCCACGCAAAGGGCGGAGATGGCCATGCCGATGACGTTGGGAAAAGCGATCGGGACGAGCACACCCGCAGCCATGATCAGGTTGCTCCTGATCCAGATCGTGGGCTTGCTCACACAGCGCCCGAGATGTGCCGCAACAAGAGTCGACAGCGCGGCAGCCGCGCCGAAGACGGGCCACACCCAGCCGAACCAGATTGGGCCCGAGACGATTTGCTTCGCCATGACCGGTAGAAATGTCGCCGGGATGATGTACCCAAGGCCAAGGGCGCCGTAGCAAAGGACAAGGCGCCAGAATTCCGGAACGCGGCGTGCAGTGCCTTTGGTCCTGGCTTCTGGGCCGGCTGACATCATGTCGTCACCGAGCACTTGCCACACGAACGCGACGATGATGAACGCGGCGACACCCAGTGCGATCCACGCCGTGTCCGAATTTCTTCCCAGTGCGAGGATCGCGAGACACGTGAGCCCTGCGACGACGATACCGATGCCAACCCCCGCGTACACTGCGCCGCCCAGGTCTGCGCGGTCCGCCTCTGCGAGCTTCTCCAGCACCCAGGCGGAGGCATAGACCATGACCCAGGCGCTTGCGAAGCCCGGAACCGCTCGCAGGACCAACCAGGCCGCAAAGCCCTGCGAGAACGCCATGGCCACGGTACAGATCATGATCGTCAGCAGTCCGATACGGATTGCAATCCGCGGCCGCAATGGAGAGCGCATCGCAGCCAGACCGCCCACGAGATAGCCGATGTAGTTGGCAGTGGCGAGCCATCCGCCTTGCGCGAGCGTGAGGCCCCAGTCCGACTGCATCATCGGCAGGACCGGTGTGAACGCAAAGCGTCCGATTCCGATGATGAGCGCCAGCGTTGCCAGCCCGCTCAGAGCAATCCTCAATGGCGGCGGCGATGAATCGTTCATGATTGCCTCTGATCCAGGCCCTTGCCCTACCGTCGGCAGCTTAAGTTGCGGGGAGAGCCTTGAAAAGTGAATAATTGAGAACACTATGTTCTTCAAAAGAGAACCGAGAAAATGGCACTGATGGACCTTGCGGCGCTCGAGATCTTCAAGGCGGTCGTCGATGAAGGCGGAATCAACAGGGCTGCCGCGAGACTTCACCGAGTCCCTTCCAACGTGACCACGCGCGTCAAGATACTGGAGCAGCAACTCGGCGCAGCGCTCTTCGTGAGGGTGGGCCGCCGACTTGCGCTCACGGCGGAGGGCAAGTTGCTCGTCGACTATGCCAACCAGCTCCTGCGCCTATCCGCAGAGGCTCGGGCGGCCTTGCACGATGGCGGACCTCGTGGAACGCTCAGGATCGGCTCGCTCGAAAGTACCGCCGCCGCACGATTGCCGAGGTACCTTGCGCGTTACCACGCTCTATACCCGGAAGTTCGGATCGAGCTCGTCACCGGCACTTCGGGCGCCCTGGTGAGCAGCCTTCAGGCTAAGGAAGTCGAAGCGGCGTTCGTAGCGGAGCCTTTCAACAATCCAGGCTTCGAGACACAGCTTGTATTTCGGGAAGAGATCGTTCTCATCACGCCAAAGAGCGAGGGACGCGTACGCTCGGCAAAGGATATCGGCAATGTGACCATGATCGCCTTTGCCAACGGTTGCTCGTATAGGAAAAGGCTGGAAACCTGGCTCGCATCGGCGAAGATCCACGCGGATCGCGTCATGGAGTTTCAGTCGTATCACGCAATCATCGCATGCGTTGCCGCCGGCACGGGCTTCGCTGTCGTGCCGCGCTCGGTGCTTTCGCTCACAACCGCAAGCTCCGATGTTAAGGTCATACCGCTACCTTCTGCAGTCGCACACGCCAAGACGCATCTGATATGGCGAGCATCGCACCATTCAGTTGCTCTGCAGGCACTGAAAGCACTCTTCGCTGCGAGCTTGGCGCCGGCGAAAACTCGTGGCAAGGAATTGAGGCCTTCCTGATCCGCCAGACGGCTTCCTTTCTCGATCGACTGCGTAGGTCATAACTGCAATTTCGACCGGGCTGACGTCCGGATGCTCGTGAACGGCAGGTATCGAACATTGCATCCAACGATTAGCGGGCAGCAGTCGGCCAAGAGCGGCTGTACGCCTGCGCATAGGGGTCGCAAGTTGCCTATGGCGCAATTGAAAAGCCGTCGCTGCAGGCTCTGCTGTCTCCAAGGTCTGCTGACAGGCGGACACCTGCCGTACGCTCGATATTGACTGCCTGACCGGATTGGCCGAAGAGCCGGCGGTCGGGCTTCGCACCACGACCGTCTCGTCTTGGCCGAAACGACTCGTCGGACACCTCATCCCGGCTCGATCCAGGACATCAACCTGGGCGTCCGCTGGCTGAAGGCGAATGCGCGTTCGTTCGGTAGCCGCCCCGAATGGGTCGGCTCATTCGGCACGTCGAGCGGCGGGCACCAGGTCCTGTTGGCCGCGATGCGGCCGACCGATCCGCGTTACACGATTCTGCCGGGGCCGGCCGGCGTCGATGCAGAGCAGGCCTGGGTGATCTCCGGCTGGGGCGTGCTCGACCCGCTGCTGCGCTACAACCAGGCGAAGCAGGCTGGCAAACAGGATTTGGTGCATCACCACAACACGTTCTGGCTGACCGAAGAGGCGCATGCCGAGGCGGCGCCGCCGCAGATGCTGAAGCGGGGCGAGAAATGCGCGCTGCCGCCGGCGCTGGTATTTGGCGGCGACAGAGACGAGTGGGTCCCGGTGGAGCTGATGCGCAGCTTTGTCGCCGACTACAACAAGGCCGGCGGACATGCCGAATTGCAGCTCTACGAGGGCGCCGACCACGGCTTCATGACCGGCAAACCCAATGCCCCGTATGCGGCGCGCGCGCTCGACCGGATGAAGGAATTCGTCCGCAAGCACACGACCCTGTAGCTCGCATTCCATCTTCGGCGTCATTGCGGGGAACGTAGCACCCGGATAACCCTTGCTTACGCCGAACCCGGGCGACAGGCGGAAAGGCGTGGTGAATTCGTGCTGCCGACGCGGCCGAGCTGGCGCGTGGATGAACGAAGCCCCTGACGCGCAAGCGGCGCGCAGGTCAACGGCACGTTCGACGGGCGAGCGATCGTTTTCCGCCGTGCAGCCACGGCCAGAGGTCTAGCGGTTACCGCACCAGCCTCGTTGTGAGTTGCCGGGGGGGCCAGTTCCGAGAAAATCATGGGATCGGCCACGTCGGGCTGGGTCTCGGCCATATTCCGTCGTTCGCAACGTGGTTCCGTTAACTCGCTGCAGTACTCAAACCGACCGGCGTGTCTCGATCTGACGGTACGCCGGCGTCTCCAGAACCGCAGGATTACTGATAGTCGTGCGCGAGAAGTCGATTTGTTGCACGTCGCTCATCGGTTGATTGGCGAATACCAGCACAGAGTACTTGTCGAGCGCGCGACGGAGTTCGGAAAATGCCGGATCGCTCATACCGAGATTGAGTGTGACCCCGCTCACGCGGGCGCCGAATTCCGGCCGAATGGGCTCAAAGCGCAATGCCATACTTGAAACTCCTTCTCGAATCGCGAGCAAGACATAGTGAAAGCCGCCGAGGACCCGTACAACGCTTAGCCGTCGACGCTGATCCCAGTGCACACCCTCCCACTTTCTGTTAGTCCGGCAGTCCCGCTCTGCGTAGGCCATCCGCGAAGACGGCGAGGTCTTGCGGCCGGCGGATCGGCAGATAATCGGTGAGGTTCGAGATGCGGAGGGTGGGATCAAGCTGGCGCAGCTGGTGCATCGCTCGTCGCGCGTCCTCGATCCGTCCGGCAATCGCGTGGCTTGCCACGATGAAGGCGACCACGATCAGAAATGTCGGCAGATCTCGGAAGGCCTTCTCTGCCCACGATGAGGCTTCGTCGAAACGCCCGGCGAACAGATGCGCGGCCGCCATTCCGGCCTGCATGCGGTACATCTCCGGGTCCAGCGGGCTGAGACGCATCGCCTGCGTGAAGTGCGCGATCGCGCTCTCCGGGTCGCCGTGCCAGACCCGGACGAAACCGCTGAGGAACCAGGCAGCCGCCAGATTGGGATTGAGTATCTTCGCACGATCGAGCAAGGCTACGCCGCCATCGAGGTCGCCGGCGAGATGAGTAAGGGCGCTGCCGGCGCGCGCGAGGGCGATCGCATCGTCCTTGCCCAACTCGACGGCGCGGCGGGCCAGCAACGCTCCCTCGCCCATCTCGCGCGGACGATCAATCATCCAGCCATTGATCTTGCGCCAGAGGTGACACCAGGCCGCCATGGCATATGCCGCCGCGTATTCCGAGTCGCGCTCGATCGCGTTGTAGAGCAGGCGAAGCGCCTCGTCGACTGCCTCCCTGGTCCCAAAGTGCAGGTTCGCCGTGGCGCGAAGATAGTAGTCGTAGGCGTCGAGACTTTCGGTAGGCTTGTGCTTCGCGCGCTCGATCTCTGCGCGCTCCAGCTGCGGCGCGATCGCACCGACGACGTTGCTCGTCAACAGGTCTTGCAGCTCGAAGATGTCGCTGACCTCGCCTTCGAAACGCTCCGACCAGAAATTCGCGCCCGTGCCTGCATCGATGAGCTGCCCGGTGATCCGCACGCGGCTCGCGGCCTTGCGCACGCTGCCTTCGAGGACGTCGCGCACCCCCAGGTCGCGGCCCACCTGCTTCACATCAACTGCACGGCCCTTGTACGTGAAGCTTGAGTTCCGCGCGATGACGAACAGCCAGCTCATGCGCGACAGGGCGGAGATGATGTCCTCCACCACGCCGTCGACGAAGTAATCCTGTGCCGGATCGCCGCTGAGGTTGAGGAACGGCAGGACGGCAATGGAAGGACGGTCCGGAAGAGCCGGCGCCTGCGCGGGTGACTCCCGGACCGTCGCGTGAGCCGAAGCATCGATCTCACTGGCCTCGCCTACGAAGCGGTAGCCCTTGCGCGCGATCGTGCGGAGCAGTCGTTGTTCCTCGCCGGTATCGCCGATCGCCGTGCGCACCGCATTGATATGGCTCGTAAGGGTGGAGTCCGAGACGACTCGACCCGTCCACACCACGTCGAACAGCTCGACCTTGGTGACGACACGTGCGCGGTTTTGTAGCAGATACAAAAGCAGGTCGAATATCTGCGGCCCGGTCGCAATGGTCTTGGATCCGCGGGTGAGCTCCCGCCGGTCTGCATCGAGCACGTGATTTCCGAAAACAAACCTCACGGGTGCACTCCGTGCCGTTCAAGCCGTCGGTTCACGAGCGTTTGATACCACGAGGGATTTCTGGCAGGCGGTGCCGTCCGCTCCTGTCTCGCCCCAGGAACGATACCGCAATTTCGAGCGCTTTTGGACGAGAACCGAAGACAAATTGGAGGTCGCTGCAAGGTCTTGCCGATGCGCTTCGTTCATCCTGTCGCCATAACACGGATGTAGAACCAAGCCATGAAGATCGTCGTCATTGGAGGTACGGGCCTCATCGGCAGCAAGGTCGTTTCCAACCTGCGTCAACGGGGCTATGACGTCGTCGCGGCGGCCCGGAACACCGGCGTCAACACCATAACCGGCGAAGGCCTGAAGGATGCACTCGCCGGTGCCCAAGTCGTCATCGACGTGGCGAACTCACGCTCGTTCGAGGACGAAGCCGTTATGACCTTTTTCAAGACGGCCGGCCGCAACACTTTCGCCGCGGAAGCCGCCGCCGGCATCCGCCATCACATTGCCCTGTCGGTGGTCGGGACCGATCGCCTGCCGGACAGCAGCTACCTTCGTGCGAAAGCCGTTCAGGAAGGGTTCGTCAAAGCTGCCGGGATCCCCTACACGATCGTCCGCGCGACGCAGTCCTTCGAGGACATCCAGCGCATCGCCGAGGCCGGCGGCGACGGCGGCGTGATTCGGCTGTCGCCCGCTCTGGTGCAGCCGATCGCGTCCGATGATGTCGCCGCCGCCCTGACCGAGGTCGCCGTCGCCGCACCGCTGAACGCGACCATCGAGGTGGCGGGTCCGGAGGCCTGGCCCCTCGACGAGCTCGCCTGCAAGCTCCTGGCCGCGATCGGCGAGCCGCGCCGGGTGATCGCGGACATTCACGCCCGCTACTTCGGCGCCGAGCTAAACGATCGGTCGCTGACCCCCGGCGACCGGCCGCGCCTTGGCACCACGCGCTTCGAAGACTGGCTCGGCCGCTCTGCTCGCGTTCGTCCGGCGCTGACGCCATCAACCCCCAAAGGAGATCCAACCATGCAGCGTCTTCTGATCATCGGCGCCGGCTTCGCCGGCATGTATGCAGCCCTGAACGCCGCCCGCCTACGCGACGAGCAAGGCGTTTCGCCCGACACCCTCGAGATTGTCGTCGTTGCGCCGGAGCCACGGCTGGTGATCCGTCCCCGCCTCTACGAGCCTGCGCCCGAAACCATGGTGGCAGCGCTCGCGGAAGTGTTCAAGGCCGTCGACGTCCGATACGAACAGGGCCGGGTCGACGTCATCGACTCCGCCAGCAAGTCGGCCATGATCGTCGGGCCCGACGGGATGCGACGTTCGCTGCGCTACGACCGCCTGGTGCTGGCTGCTGGCGGCCAAGGGTTCAAGCCGGACATCCCCGGCCTTGCCAAGTACGGCTTCACCGTCGATCAGCTCGACGATGCGATCGCCCTCGATCGCCACCTCAAGGCCTTGGCGGATCGGCCAGCCTCTGCCGCACGCGACACAGTAGTCGTCGCCGGCGGTGGCTTCACCGGCATCGAGGTCGCGACGGAAATGCCATCGCGTCTGCGTGCCATCCTGGGACCAAAGGCAAATGTCCGTGTCCTCATCGTCGACCGCAACGACGCCATCGCGCCGGCGATGGGTACCAACCCGCGTCCACTGATCGAGAAGGCCCTGCGCGAAGCCGGCGTGGAAACCTTGCTCGGCGTGGGCGTCTCGGCGCTGGGCGAAAGCAGCGTCACCCTGAGCGACAGGCGGTCCATCGAGAGTGCGACCGTAATCTGGGCGGCCGGAATGCGGGCGAATCCGCTGACCGAGCAAATCCAGGCTGAGCGTGATCGGTCTGGCCGACTCGTGGTCGACCGCAACCTGCGCGTTCCCGGCGTGCCGACGGTCTTCGCCGCCGGCGACACCGTGCATGCGCTGACAGACGACCTGGGCCACCGCGCGCTGATGTCGTGCCAGCACGCCAACCGGCTGGGTGCCTCTGCCGGACACAATGCGGCGGCGGACCTGCTCGGCGTGCCGCTCGAGCCGTATCAGCAGAAGAATTACGTCACCTGCCTCGATCTTGGCCCATCCGACGCCGTGTTCACCAGAGGCTGGGACAGCAAAGTCGAGATGACCGGAGACAAGGCGAAAGCCATGAAGCGCGAGATCAACACGCAGTGGATCTATCCGCCGCGTGCCAATCGCGCAGATGCCTACAAGGCCGCCGAGTGGGCACGTACCGTGGACTATTGATGGCCAAGCCGGCGTGCGAGAGGTGGAAGCAGAGGCGGCAGCCCAAGACCACTTCAAGCGCTCGGCGGCATTGATCGAAGACTTTCCATCGCCGCAGTACGCAAGTACCGACCCAACCGCGCGTCACAAACACGGACCGCACTTCGCCTTATCCATGCGATTCGGCGAGCGCTCTCAGGATTCCAACAGAGATTTGCCATGAGTCAAGAAAGCAAAGAACTCGGACGGCGTTCGTTTCGCCGCTCCCCGCTATCCCAGACCGTGACCCAGGAGGAAACCACCATCAGCCAACCCTACCCTGTTCCATGCACTGCCAAAGCCACGTTCCCTTCCGTCCCCTTCGCCCTTGGCGGAGAGATGCGGACAGGACTGTTCCGTTTGCTATGAGCTGGCCGACACGGCCGTGAGTAAGGGCCCAGAAGAGGAGATAACCATGAACATGAGCTTGGACATTGCTTCACACCCCGGTAGCACGGCGACTGACGAGTTGGTTCCATCGCGCTACGCGCTGCGGGTCGGCAAGATTGACGTGCTGATGATTAGCGATGGAGTGTTTCCGCTGCCAGCTGCGACGTTGGCCACCAATGCCGACCCGGCCGACCTGGCGGCCTGGCTGGACGACAGACTCCAGCCGCGGGACGTGTACAAGTGGCCGCTGAACGTGGTCGTGGTGCGTAGCGGCGGCCGGATCGTGCTCATCGACGCTGGGATGGGGGCGGAGTACCCGGACTTCCCACGGGCCGGGGGGCTGCTGGCCCCGCGACTGGAGGCCGCCGGCATCGATCCCGCATCCGTGACCGACGTGGTGCTTACCCACATGCATGTGGACCACGTTGGCGGGCTGCTCGCCGACGGGCTGAGAGGCCGGCTGCGTCGGGACGTACCGATCCACCTGGCGGCCGCCGAGGCCGAGTTCTGGGCGTCGCCCGATTTCTCCCGCAACACTTTTGGCGGGATGCCGGACGTGCTTCGGTCGGCCGCCAGGCGGTTCGTGGGCGAGTACCGCAGCCAGCTGCGGCCGTTCGAGGCGGAGTATGAGGTGGCGCCGGGTGTGGTCGTCAGTCGCACCGGCGGACATACCCCCGGGCACAGCGTGGTCCGCATGGCGTCCGGCGGCGACCGGCTTACGTTCCTCGGCGATGCCGTGTTCCCGGACCATTTCGACCGCCCCGACTGGTACAACGCTTTCGACCACGACCCCGAGGAGGCGGTCCGCGTCCGAGTCCGCCTCTTGCGGGAACTGGCGGCGACCCGCGAGCCGCTGGTGGCTACTCACCTGTCGTTTCCGTCCGTCGGCCGGGTGGCGGTCGCCGGCGACGTCTTTCGTTTTGTTTGTTCCTCGTCAAAGACAAAGGTGCTCCGATCCTTGGGAGTGTGAGTTCGCCGGATCAGGCTACGGACTTTCGCGGACCAAAGACATCAAAGTCAGCAGTCCGCACAGATTGTTGACGTAGCCCAAAGCGCTTCCCAACGGCGGCACCGGCCGAAGCGCAGTCATTGCCGGAGACGATCATGATCGTCCCGAGTTGACCGAAGCGTACCAGCAGACCGTTGCGCCGGGTATTCCAGTGCGACTGCCCCGATTGGAATTGAGCAGCTATTCGATCTGGGGGTGACACCGATGGCTCACGAGGCGATCGATGGTACGTATCGCCAAACCAACCTGCCGATCGTCGCCTGAATACATCGCAAAGCCGAGAAGCGCTGCGGTTGGCAGAAATCGAAATTAAGGTCGGTCAACGGCTTCCCGCGACTGCACGCATGGCCGGCGGCGATGTCATGCCGCTGGAATCCACGGCTGGCGCCGCACAAGGATCTGGCATCCAGGTCCCGAGCACCGCGCGTAGCTGCTCCTGCGTGAAGGGCTTGCTCAGATAGTCGTCCATGCCGGCGCTGGTGCACTGCTCGCGATCGCCGCTCATGGCATTC
>WHTS01000125.1 GCA_009377585.1 Betaproteobacteria bacterium | reverse complement strand
GCACGAGCCAGCAGGCGCAAAGCGCTTCCAGCGTGTTGCCGGTCGCCATGGCCATGACGGCGAGCCAAGGTGCGCCGTCGCCGGCGTTGGCCAGGAAGGCGGCGAGCCAGATACCCGGCCACAGTCGCACGCCGTAAAGCAGCAGCGCCGCCAGTGCAATTCCGGAAGGCGGCCATACCGGAGTGGAAAAGCCGGGCGCAATGGCGAGCAGCAGCGACAGCTCGGCGCAACCCAGGTAGAGGACGACCAGCGCCGCGATCGCGGCGGCGAAATGCAGATTCCCGACGCGCCCAGCCGCTGCGCCGCCCAGCGAGCTGGACGCATCGACGCCGGAGTCTGGCATTTCGGGTTCCCAGCCGATTGTTTGGACGCATTCTACGCGCGTCCGTCGGGCCTCGCTCGATTGCCCCGGCGCCGCGCGTTGTGGTACGGTCGTTCGCGCTCGAACCGATTCGTTCGAGCGCGAGCAGCGCATGCATTTCACCCGCGCGAGCGACTAGCGCGCTCGATGCGCATATTCACCTGGGAACAAGCGATGGTCGCGAGCGATATTCGGTTCGAGAACGAAGATATGCCGATGCGATCGACGCGCGCGTGCGTTCGCATGGGCTTCAGGCGATCGGCCAACGGGAACAGGCGATGAAGCGAAATGCCATCGCGACTGCCGCCGTACTTGCCATGGCTGCGAGCGGATGCTCGGGAGGCTGGTGGCCCTTTGCTCGTTCCCCGGGCGGCGAGGGCAATCGCATCCCGCCCGGCGCGATCGAATACGTTTGCGCCGAAGGCAAGCGGCTCATCGTTCGCTTCGATGACGGCGGAAAGTCGGCGTGGGTGTTCTACCCCGATCGCGAATTCCGCCTCGAGCAAAGCGGCTCGCCGGATCGTTACAGCAACGGCGTCACCACCTTGTCGCTGCAAGGCGACAATGTTCACCTCGATTCCGAAGGCAGCCGCCAATTCTCGGACTGCAAAGGGAAATCCTCCTGAGCGCAGACTCGGCGCTCGGGGCAGCAAGCACCGCATGTAGGAATCGGCCTACACAGAGGTCAGTGCGTTTCGGACAGCGCCGTCGACGCAGACCCGCTACCATGTGCCTGCCGTACGCGACGACATTGCGCTCAGGCAACAACAGCAAGAATAGTAAGCGCGTGGTGCTCGTTCCTCGAAAACGAAACTCGGTGCGCCGCCCATGACCATAAGCAAGCTTCGCGCTCTCGCAACGACGCCGGCACACAATCGACGCAAATCCACCCGCATCGCCTTTCACGCTTTCTTGAAACACGTCCTGCCTCGCCGCGGCCGCAGCGGCGCGAGACACGACTACCTGTTGCAGCGCGATGACATCGGCATCCGGCTCGCCGACGGTCACGACAACATCGACCAAGTGGGGATGCTGGTCACTCGCATGTACCGTAGCCGCGGATATCTCGTTCCCGTTTCGGAAGCCAGCCCATCGGACTGGATACGCCGAGTCACGCTGGAAGCTTGCTACAAGAACCGAACCGTCGGTACGCTGACCGTCAACCTCGGCACCAGCGAAGGCCTGCAGGCCGAGGCGCTCTACGGCGAGGAGATTGTCGAATTCCGCCGCGCAGGCGCCCGCCCGTGCGAGTTCACGCGTCTCGCGCTCGATGCCGAGGAGTGCAGCAAGGAGGCGCTTGCCTGCCTGTTCCACCTCGGCTATATCTTTGCTTACCGAATCCATCGTGCCAGCGACGTCTTCGTCGAGGTCAACCCACGGCATGCCCTGTTCTATCGCCGCAAGCTCGGATTCGCTCAGATCGGTGCGCAGAAAGTGTGTCCGCGCGTCAATGCGCCGGCGGTCCTGTTACACAAACGCCTGGACGTCGTCGCTGCCGAGCTGGCGCGGCTCGGAGGGGTGCGAACCCCGGAGAACAAGTCGTTCTACGCGCTGGGTTTATCGCCGGCAGAAGAAAGCGGCCTGGTGCGGTCCATCGAACACCTGCTGGCCGAATCCGGCCTCGCGCTCGATGCGCGCACTCAAGGCCGCGACGCGCCGCGGCACGCTATTGCAGATCTAGCGCACAGCGCTTGAGCGCTTCCAGCGGCACGAAGCGCAGCACGTTGGCGTGGGTCGATGCCAGGATCACCTGCGGCGCCATATCGGCTTCGAGCGCTTCCACGAAGCGCAGCACGTGCAGGCACCAGCGATCGCCGGGCTTGAGCCCGCGAAAGCGAAACTCGGGGCGCGGCGTGACGAGATCGTTGCCGCGGTTGCACGAGAACTGCAGAAACGGCTCGGTTACCTTGACGCACACCAGATGCGCAACCCCGGCTTCGCCGTGGGTGGCGCAGCAGCCGTCCCGAAAATAGCCCGTCAGCGGCGCGTAGCTACAGGCGAGCAGCGAGCCGCCGAGGACGTTTTTTTCGCTGTGTGCAGGTTCCGACATCGCACCGATATCCGTTTGACGCTATTGTACTCGCGCCGTCCTCAAAGGCGGGCCGAAGACGCCCGCCGTGCCGAACGGGCGGGCCGCAGGCGCGTGAGGCGCGCACGCCGTGATGCCTTGTATGATGTCCGGCCGTATGATGTCCGGCCGGCTCGCAGAGGCCGCAATGGAAACACGGAGGTATCCGACGATGCTTCTTCCCGTGTCGCTGGTGGGCAGCTACCCGCAGCCCGATTGGCTGATCGACCGCGAACAACTCCGAGCGGGCTCGGTGCCGCGCGTGCGCGCGCAGCAGTTGTGGCGCATTCCGGAGCCCTTTCTTGCCGAAGCCCAGCGCGATGCGACGCTGGTGGCGATTCGCAGCCAGGAAGAAGCCGGACTGGACATCGTCACCGACGGCGAGATCCGGCGCGAAAGCTACTTCAACCGCTTCGCCACCGCGCTCGACGGCATCGATCTCGAGAGTCCCGGCACCACCCTGTCGCGCAACGGCCGGCCGATCGCCGTGCCGCGCATCGTGGGCGAGATCCGGCGCCGCCGGCCCGTCGAGGTCGACGACATGGCCTTTCTGCGCGCGCATACGCACAGGCTCGCGAAGATCACCGTGCCGGGACCGTTCACGCTCACCCAGCTTGCGCAGAACGACTTCTACCCCGACGAGGAAAGCGTGGCGATGGCGTACGCGGATGCCGTCAATGCGGAGATTCGCGACTTGTTCGCGGCCGGCGCCGACATCGTGCAGATGGACGAGCCGTACATGCAGGCGCAGCCGGAAAAGGCGCGGCGTTACGCGGTGAAGGCGATCAACCGAGCGCTCGAGGGCATTTCCGGAACCACGGTGGTGCACATGTGCTTCGGCTATGCCGCGATGGTGCCCGGGGCCAAACCGGATCGCTACGGATTCCTCGAGGAGTTGCGCGACTGCGCCTGCCAGCAGGTCTCGGTCGAGACCGCACAGCCGCGGCTCGATTGCTCGACGCTCGCCGCGCTCGACAACAAGAAGATTCTGCTCGGCGTGATCGATCTGAGCGACGACAACGTCGAATCGGCCGAAACGGTCGCCGGGCGCATCCGGCGCGCGCTGCCCTACGTGCCAGCCGCCAACATCATCGTCGCGCCCGACTGCGGCATGAAGTACCTGCCGCGGGAGGTTGCGTTCGGCAAGATGCGCGCGATGGTCGCGGCTGCTGCGATCGTGCGCGGCGAGCTGGAGAAGCGCTTTCCCACCGGCACTGTGGCCACCTGAATGCTTTCGCGCCCGGCAGAGCTGAGGATGGTCAACTGCCGTTGCAGCTCGATCTGGAAGGGCTGTCGCGCTGGGTTGTCCGCATCACGCACCTGCGTCTGGGCCAGGCTCGCATCGAAATACACGAGCGCCAGCGCAAAAACGATGGCAAGCGGCGCGGTCGCGGCGGGGCGGCGGCGTCCGACGGCCTGCTGGAGATCAATCGTCGGGGTCATGAGCTTTTCCTCAGAAAGTGTCTGAACAAGTAGGCGCCGACCGCCTTGCCCTGCTGGCGCGCCGCTTTGCCGGTCGCGGACCGGAAATGGATTCCGGCCCAGATGCGCGAGTCGGCGCCCTCGGACACCGCGGCGGCGAAGTTCGCGAACGTCCGCGTCGACCCCGGCGGTTGAGCAGTCGCAGTCGTGATGGTGAAGGCGACGTTCTTGCCGTAGACCTTCTCCAGCATGAACGCCGCCGCGGCCGCGGTCGTAGCCTGTGCGGAGCCGTGTTCCGGGTAGCCCGGCGTGTTGAGCAGCGGCAGCCAGTGCGGATCCATCTCCGTGTCGCTGCGGCCGTCGTCGATCTCGCGGATCGCGGTATAGGGCCGCCAGTAATTGTAGAAATACTTGGTTTCGAACAGCGCGATGAGACCGTCCATCAACGCCATGTTGACGAGCGCGAAGACGCGCGCCGTGCGCCACAGTCCCTTGTCGTGTGCGCTCGCCACGGTGCGTGCGATGTCGTTCCAGACGAACTGCGTCTGGTGAAACCAGAAGTGCACCGCAGCGGTCTGGTCCGCCGTGCGCACGGTGCTGTCGGGCGAGATCCATCTGCAGAAACTCGTCGGCTTGCGCGGCCTTGGCGGGGCGAAACGCAAGGAGTGTCGCGTGCGCGGCGGCAGCGGCTGCCAGCGCTGGATCGGCCCGAGGGTCGCTGCTGTCGAGCGCGTAGCGCTCGAATCTCTGCGCCACGCCATTGACCGCGTCGTGCATCGCGATGTGGACAATCGCCAGCTCGCGATTGATCCGCAGTCCGGCCGGCGCGCCGTCGTCGAGCGTGGTGAGGAGGGCGAAGATGTTCCTGCTCCAGCGCACGATGGTCTCGCCGCTCGGAGTCGACTCCTTCGCATTCGAAGCAGAGGGAGCCGGCGTTGTGTTCGATCTGCCGATCGGTTCGGCTGACCAGGCAGTTCCGGTCAGCGCGAAAGTCAGTCCCAGAGCGCAGGACATCAGCAATCTGAAGGCAAGCATGAAGGGTCCCTTTCATCGTCGCGCATGCATGGCCGCGCAGGAGATGCGGTCAAGAGTCATCACGGCTCATCGACGCACGCCGAGCGTCACGAGGTAGTCGCGGGGCATCGTTACGCCGAACTCGGTGCGGAGGCGCTCGTGCGGCACCGCCTGCGTCCCACACTGCGGCGGACGCGGTGTTGTGCTTCGACACCGGTTCTCAACTTCTCGCACAGCCGCGGAGGTACCGGGTGCCACAGCCAGATCGACCCGGCACTCGAGCGAGGGGAAACCGACGCGCAGCTGGCGGTCGATGGCCAGACAGCCGCGCACGTCGACCGTTCCGGTGACTTCGACGTCGAGCCGCTCCAGTGTGACCCCGAGCACATCGGCGATCATGCGAATGGTCGCGTGCTCGCATGCAGCGAGCGCCGCGCAGAGCATCTCGGCGGGATTGGGCGCGTCGTGATCGCCGCCGATCGCGCGATCGATACCGAATCACCACGCGACGTTGTAGTCCTCGCCGGCAACGACGCTTCCATGAACCGCTTCGTCACCACCGGCCCATGCCGTCCACGCCCGTTTGCGAATGCGGGCCTGTTCGGCGTGTGTGCGATACCGCTCGCGCAGCGCAGCTGGCGCTGCGCTGCGCGAGCGGGGAGATAGAAGCGGCCATGGCGTTCACTGTCCCGCGGCTAGCCGCTTCACGTCTTCGGTCGTCATCGGCTTGCCGCCAATGCCCCAGTCGCCACTACTGACTTCCTCCACGATGACCCAGGTGACCGGGCGCATGTTTTCACCTTCGATCGACACCATCGCGTCGGTCAGGGTCTTGACGATCTGCTGCTTCTGCGCCGGAGTAAAAACGCGTTCGATCAGCTTGACTTGAACGAGTGGCATGATGAGACTCCTTCGTCTGTTGGGCCCGCGTCGTGCGTCGTGCATCGACGTCGTGCGAGAAAGGCTACAGCTCGCGGGCGCGGAAGGTGAGAGGCGCATCCGCCATTTATCGTGCAAGGTCGGACACGACGATGACGCATCGAATCACACTGCTCGCGCTGGACGGCTGTTTCGCTTCCAACGTGATCGGCTTCATAGATCTGCTGCAGACGGCCAACATGGTCGCGGGCCGTCTCGGTCGCCCGGCGCCGTTCGAATGGGAAGTTATTTCGCTCGACGGCAAGGCAGTTCGTGCGTCAAACGGCGGCATGCTTGCCGTCGACGGCCGCATCGGTCGGCAGACACCGGGCAAGGTAATCGTGATTCCCGCGTTCGGCTCACCGCAGTTGGAACCGCTGATCGCGGCGGTGCGACGATACGGCCGGCTGCTGCCGTGGCTTCGGGCGCAATGCGAGGCAGGTTCGACGCTCGCGGCAACGTGCAACGGCAGCTTCCTGCTGGCCGAAAGCGGCGTGCTCGATGGAAAGCCCGCCACCACGAGCTGGTGGCTTTCTTCGGCGTTCGCGCAGCGTTATCCGAAAGTGAAGCTCGATCTGGCCGCGATGGTCACGCGCGGCAATCGCGTCGTGTGCTCAGGTTCGGGCATGTCGCATTTCGATCTGGCGCTGCATTTCATCGATCGGTTCGCCGGGCGAGACGTTGCGCGCACTTGCGCGCGCTATACCGTGCTCGACGACCAGCGTCGCTCGCAGGCGCCGTTCATGATCCTCGACCACGCACGCCGCTACGATCCGCTGATCACGCGCGCGGAGCGCTGGATCAAGGCCAATCTGCGGCGCGAGCTGAGCGTGAAGGAGATCGCTGGACACGTTGCCGTCAGCTCACGCACGCTGGGACGTCACTTCAGGGAATGCACCGGCGACAGTCCGCAGATCTACGTGCAAAAGCTGCGCGTCGAGGCAGCCAAGGCGCTGCTCGAGAACACGCGGCTGCGCATGAGCGACGTCCTCGAGCGCGTCGGCTACGGAGACGAGAGCACGTTCCGGCGTCTGTTCAAACGCCATACAAGCCTGTCGCCGCGCGACTATCGGCGACGCTTCGGCGTGGCGCGCTAGCCGGCAGGCAGCGCCGCATGGAGGCGCGTCGAACCTTGCGCAGGACATGAGCGGCGGATCGTTGCTACGGCGCAAACGCAATCACCGCGGCCATGTCGAGCTGCAAGCTGAAGAGCGCCTGCAAGGATGGGGATTCTTCACATGAAACGGACCTCGATACCATCGTCTTTGTGATGGCAGCAGCATCACCGTTTCACGCTGCGGCAGCGGTTTGCGCGCGCTTGCGGCAGCTCGTCGACGCGTCCGGTGCGCCGCGCTGCACAGCACGGCGCATTGAGCGCGTAGCACATGCGGATTGGACCATTGAATTCGGCGCGCCAATATTTGATATCATTCCTATAGAGTGACATCAAAAACGATGGCATTTTATTGGATTGACGCCAACCACGAGAAAGCGTTACCCTCCCCCGCATGGCTAGCAAACCGACCACATTTCGGATCGTACCGCCGGCACAGGCAGCGTTGGAGCACCTGAGCCGGGTGCTCAAGCGCCCGATGAATCAATTGGTCAACGAGGCCGTGAAAGACTATGTCGATCGTCGGAGCCGCGAAGTCGAACGCGATCTCGAGGGAACGATCGCCAAGCTTCGTGCCTATCGCCAGCGCGATCCACAGTTCGAGCGCGCCATCAAGAGCGTCGTGGATGCTGAGGCGCGGATGGGGAAGAACGATCCCGCCCAGGGCAAGGTCGTCATCGGCGAACTGGTTAATGGCCGGTTGGTGGAGCCGCCGCAAGCGCAAGGTGCAGGTCCTGTCCAGGCCGAGGTTCATCGGCTCCTGAATGCTTCCTGATTGGGACGCGGACAGTCCCGAGCTTCGCCGCAACCTCGCTGCGCTTCTGCGCTCGGTCCGTCGTGACGGCGCGCAGCGCAAACCCGTAACGGTCGAAACCGCGCGCGGCTGGCAGCGCGAGATTATGCGCGACCTTCAGCCCGAGGACCCGAGCTACATAGGCGCGTTCCGGGGCGAGCCCGGCCTGGAGCTTGTGCAGGTTCATGTCGATGGCCGCTACGGCGTACGAGCCGGCGATGTGCCGGGTGCGCTGCAAGACTTCAATCGACGGCTACAAGCCGTGATTCGGTATCTCGACGATCTAATAGCACCGGGTTCAGGGCCGAATGCGGATCAGGTCGCGGCAGTCGTCGAACTCTGCGCGTGGGTGAACGCGGAGTGGGTGCGCATACATCCGTTCGCGAATGGCAACGGCCGCACGGCCCGCTTGTGGGTCAACTGCCTCGCGATGCGCTACGGCCTCCCGGCCTTCATGCCGTTGCGGCCACGACCAGGCGACAACTACGACGATGCCGGCGAGCAGGCGATGCTGGGCAATTGGGAGCCCACCGTCGCGTGCTTCCACAAGTTGCTCGACCGCTTTCTGGACGAATCCGATTCCAGTACCTAATTCGACGCACGGCAGCCGAGGCGAGAGGTGGCTCGGTTTATTCGGACACGAAATGGGTTCTGGTTAAGTGGATGAACTGCTCTATCGTAGCGGCAGCGATGCCGATTTTGAGGAGCAGTCACCATGACGAAACGTTCACGCAGGAACCACTCAGCGAAGTTCAAAGCTCGAATTGCCTTGGAGGCATTGAAGGGCGATTCAACCCTCGCCGAGCTCGCCTCACGCCACGGCGTACACGCCACCCAGATCGCGACGTGGCGCAAGCAGCTCCTTGAGCACGCCGGCGAGGTCTTCGACAACGGCAACCCCGTTGCCGAGGATGCCGAGCGTCGGATTCGCGACCTGCAAGCCAAGGTGGGAGAGCTCACCATGGAGCGCTAATGCGGTGCACCGCATTAGCGCTCCATCGCAAGCTGCCCGATCTTGGCCTGCAAGTCCTTCACGCTTGGTCCTTCCGGGCCACGCCGCTCACCGGCGCTGGCGAATACGTCGCCCGCGCGTTCGAGCAATTGCGCCTTCCACTGGGTAATCTGATGCGGGTGAACATCGAAGCGCTCAGCAAGCTGCGCGAGCGTCTGGTCGCCCTTGACGGCCGCCAAGGCCACCTTGGCCTTGAATGCCGATGAGTGATTGCGTCGGGGTCATTTCATCGTTGCTGCTCCTATGCGGAGCATAAGCCCATTAGAGCAGAGCTAGAACCTAATCCCCTATCCGATTTCCCGGGGGCCCTCTCACCAGTCCACAATCACGTCTGTCGGGAACTCCCCGACACGCCTGTAGGGGATTTCCCTACATCCAATGGAACGTTCTTGAGCTAATAATGGAATTATGGCAATCGGGCCTCGAAAGCGAAGCTTGGTTTGAAGCACCAAAGGGGGGAGCGCAGCGCCCGATAATCAACCTTCATCAGTCGAATGCACGCAGTTTCAAGGCTCAAAGTTCTCGTCGTCGAGGACAACTCGTCCGATGCCGAGCTGATGGTGCGGGCGCTGAAGCACGCCGGTATCGATTCCGCCTGGAAGCGGGTCGACACCGAAGCCGACTTCACAGCGGAACTGTCGCCGGATCTCGATCTGATCCTCTCGGATTACGGCATGCCGCAATTCAGCGGGCTCGAAGCACTGCGCATCGTCCGCTCTCGCGGCCTCGATACGGTCTTCATCCTGGTGTCCGGCAGCATCGGCGAGGACATGGCGGTGGCCGCGATGCACGGTGGCGCGGACGACTACCTGCTCAAGGACCGTATCGCGCGGCTCGGGCCGGCGGTCATGCAGGCGCTCCGAAAGCGTCGACTGCAGCAGGAAAACCAGCGCTTCCTGGCGTCGCTCAAGGAAAGCGAGGAGCGCTTCCGCCAGATCACCGAGAATATTCGCGAGGTATTCTGGCTCGCAGACGCGGCAAGCCTCGAGTTGCTTTACGTAAGCCCGGGCTACGACCTGATCTGGGGTCGCTCGCGCGATGAGCTGCGTACTTGTCCGGGGCAATGGCTCGAGGCGGTGCATGCAGACGACCGGGACCGGGTGAAACAGGCGGTCTTCAATCAGCATTTTCCAGAAGCGCGCGACCTGCAGTATCGCGTCGTTCGTCCCGATGGATCGGTGCGTTGGATTCACGACCGCGCTTTCCCCGTTCGGGATTCAAGCGGCAACATCTACCGGGTTGCCGGCGTAGCGGAGGACATCACCGAACAACGCCAGGCCGAAACCAAGATTCACGGGCTCAACCGCGTGTACGCGATGCTGAGCGGTATCAACAATGCGATCGCGCGCCTCACGGACCGGCAACGCCTCTACGAGGAGGCATGCCGGATCGCGGTCGAGCACGGGGACTTTGGGATAGCTTGGATCGGACAATTCAACGCCGAGTGCATGGAGATCGTACCGGTCGCTGCGGCCGGCTTGGAGCTCGACTCGATGTTGCGCCATACCGCCATATCGCTGCGGCCGGGTGTTACGAGCGAGGTTAACGTCGTGCCGCGCGCGTTCTACGAGCGCCGGCCCGTGGTCGACAATGACATTGCGGCCTCGCCCCAGGGCGGCCGGCGTCGCCAAGAAGCGATCCGTCGAGGGTATCGCTCGGTTATCACGCTGCCGCTTATGATTGCAGGAAATTCCGTCGCGACTTTTTCATTGTTCGCCAAGGAGCCTGGTTTCTTCGACGAAGTGGAAATCAACCTCCTGACCGAGCTTGCAGCGAACATTTCGTTCGCGCTGCAGTCGTTCGCTGAACGGGAGAAGGTCGAATATTTGTCCTATTACGATCCGCTCACCGGGCTACCCAATCGGACCCTGTTCATAGATCGCGCTCAGAGCCAGATGCGGGCGCGGGGCGGTGAGCAACTGTTCATCGCCCTGGTGCTGCTCAATATCGAGCGCTTCCGACACATCAACGAGTCCTTCGGCCGCCATGGGGGCGATCAGCTGCTGAAGCTCGTTGCGCAACGACTGGAGAGCGCACTGCGCGGCAAGGAACACTTGGCCCGCGTCGGTGCCGACGGCTTCGGCTTTCTCATCCGCGGTGTGCGCGATTCGGCTGGCGTCGTCCACGCCGTCGAGCGCCAGCTTCTGAGCTGCTTCGAAGAGCCCTTCACCATCAACGGGGCCACCGTGCGGGTTGCTGCCAGGGCGGGTATCGCGCTCTTTCCCACCGACGCTGCACAGGCCGATGTCCTTTTCAATAACGCCGAGGCGGCGCTGAAGCGCGCCAAGACAACGAGCGAGCGCTATCTGTTCTACGCTGCGGAGATGAACTCGCGCGCGGCCCAGCTGCTTTCGTTCGAGACCCGCTTGCGCACCGCGGTGCGCGAGCGTCAGTTCGTCTTGCACTACCAACCGAAGTTCGAATTCGCGAGTGGACGCATTTGCGGCGTGGAAGCGCTGGTGCGCTGGCAGGACCCTGACAAGGGCCTCGTGCCGCCCGGCGAATTCATTCCACTGCTGGAGGAAACTGGGCTCATTCTCGAGGTGGGAAATTGGGTGCTGCGCCAAGCTCTCGCGGACCACCGCGCATTACGGGACCGCGGGCTCACGCCGCCCCGGATCGCGGTCAACGTCTCGGCCATTCAGCTGCGGCGCAAGGACTTCTCAGACGTCGTCATCGATGCCGTGCACGAGCAAGGCGACGATCCGGAAGCGCTGGAGCTCGAGATTACCGAGTCGCTGCTGATGCAGGACGTCAAGGCGAGCATCGGCGCGCTGTCTGTGTTGCGAGGCATGGGCATTCAGATCGCGATGGACGATTTCGGCACGGGCTATTCGTCGCTCAGCTACCTCGCCCGGCTGCCGATCGACTCGCTCAAGATCGATCGCTCGTTCATTAACGCCATGAACACCAGCGACCAGGACATGTCGATTGTCTCCACGATCATGGCGCTCGCGCATGCCCTAGACTTACGGGTGGTTGCCGAGGGCGTGGAGACTGACGACCAAGCCCGTTCCCTGCGCGTCCTCAAATGCGACGAAGCGCAGGGATATTTCTTCAGTCGACCGATCGCGTTCGAGGGGATCACCTCGATGCTCGAGGGTCAGCGCGCCGCGCCGCCTAATTCGGTATCCTCAGTGTGACGGCAGCCAGCACCATGGCGTACCAAAGCCCCTCGCGCGCATGGCGTGAGCTCCCGCCATGCGCACGTCCGGTCCGAATGACTGTTCTACACCTACGCCAGCGGATCTCCTACCGCTCGGTTACTTGGAGAGCCGCCTGCACGAGCAATGGAACTTCGGGCGCGATATCGTCCTGACGTGGTCGTTCGGCAGAGGCGAAGTGGCTTCCTAACGCTGCCGAACTACGCGCTAGCGCCGCACCACGATTTCCAGCAGCCGCTCGAAATCCACTGGCTTGACCAAGTGCTCGTCAAACCCAGCATTGCGCGCGAGTTGCTCGTCCTCCGGAAGCCCGTAACCGGTCAGTGACCAGCGTCGGGTTGTCGCCCTGCTCTCGTCTTATGCTTTTCGCGACTTCGTAGCCGTTCATTCCCGGCAGTCCGATATCGATAATGGCGATGTCAGGATGCCACTGCGCGGCCTTTGCGAGCCCGGTGCGGCGAGCCCGGTGCGCCCATCAGCGGCCAGTTCGACGCTATGTCCCCAGAATTCGAACACGCGTTTGAGGCTTTCGCGCGAATCCGCGTCGTCTTCGATCAGCAGAATCGTATGTTTCTTGATCGCGCCTTGTGGCTGCTCCCTCTGGCCTTGTGTCGTCGCGGGCGGCGAAACGGCCGGCAGACGCACGGTAAACATGGCGCCCTTGTTCGGACCTTCGCTTGAGACGGAGACCGTGCCGCCGTAAAGCTGCACGAGCCGCTGAACAAGCGTGAGCCCGATGCCGAGGCCACCCTTCGGGCGATCTAGTGTCCGCGGTACCTGGTAGAAAAGGTCGAAGATGCGCGCGAGATGTTCGGTTTCGATTCCGACTCTCGTGTCGGCTACGCGCAGAATGGCAATGTCGCCATCCTGGTCGACCTCCACGCCGATGCGGCCCCCTGTTGGCGTGTGCGCGGCGGCATTGGACAGCAAGTTGCTCACGATTTGCTCCAGCCGCGCGGGATCCGCTTCGATCCACACAGGTCTCAAGCAGACGGTTATTGCATGTTCGCTTCCCTTAGCTGCGGTCTCCAGTGCATCGATGGCGCTCTGCACTGCTTCCATAAGGTTCACGCGCTTGGTTTCGAGACTGATCCTCCCGGAGATGATACGGTTCACATCGAGCAGATCGTCGATGAGCCGGCGAAGCTGGCTCGTCTGCCGCGCAATCACGTCGCTCGCGAACCGGATTGCCTTCGGATCGCCATCCTGCATCTGCAACATAGAACCGGGGTTTGAGATGGCGCCGAGCGGGTTGCGTAGTTCGTGACCGAGCATCGCCAGGAACTCGTCCTTCGACTTGTTCTCAGCTTCGGCACGTTCCCGGTGCTGGCGCTCGCGTTCGAGTAGGTCGCGCAGGCGCCCTGGTGTGCTCGACCAAGCGCCCGTAGCTCAACTATGGTACTCGAACTCCTGGTCGAGCAGCGCCGCAACTCCGCCTTCCACGCCAACGCTTGCCGTGATGAGTTCGCGCAGATAGAGCAGCGTACGCACGCCGTAGTGCGCAAGCACCGAAGTCCTCGAGACTTTGCCCAGGAAGCCCGGCTGGAACACGCGGCGCAATGCGCGCCCGGTATGGTCGGGGCCCACGCTGAAGAGAAATGTGGCACCAGCTCGATACCGAGCGAACAACCGAGCTAGTGCTGGCACGCCGCAGTGGGTGCCGCGTAGCGTATCGACATCGACCTTGAGCGCCAGTAATGGCTGGCTGCGCTTCATGCGGCGGTGGGGCTTTGCAGACGCTCGCTCTCCGAGATGCCGACTTTGACCAACTCGTCGCTGTGCGGCTGAATCTTCGACAGTTGTCCTCGGTAGTGTACGAAAAGGTTTGCGAGCGTCTGTTCGATGCCGATGCACGGTCGCCAGTCCAAGTCGGCGCAGGTGGCATCGATGCTGGGCCGGCGGTTTACCATGTCCTGATAACCGGCTCCGTAGTAGGACTCTGCGGAAACCTCTATTGTGCGTACCCGGTCCGCCACTTCGCTCCACTCCGGAAAGGTCCGGGCGAGACGGATCATGAGGGCAGCGATCTCGCGGATCGAATAGTTGTTATCCGGGTTGCCGATGTTGTAAATGCGTCCGCTCGCGACACCTCCCGAGTTCTCGATGATCTGCATGAGTGCGTTCATCGCATCTTCGATGTCGGTGAAGCTGCGTCGCTGGGCCCCGCCGTCGACCAGATGGATGGACTCGCCGCGCGCAATATGGCCTAGGAACTGGGTGATGACCCGCGAGCTGCCCTCCTTCGCCGCATGCAGATCATCCAGGCCGGGTCCGACCCAGTTGAATGGTCGAAACAGCGTGAAGTCAAGTTTGCCCGATTCGCCGTATGCCCAGATCACTCGGTCGATGAGCTGCTTGCAGCACGAATAAATCCACCGCTGTTTGTGGATCGGGCCGAGCACGAGGTTCGACGATTCGGGGTCGAAGCGCTCGTCGGCGCACATTCCGTAGACCTCCGAGGTCGAGGGAAAGATGAGACGCTTACCTCGCCTCACGCACGCCCGCACGATCGGCAGATTGGCCTCGAAGTCGAGCTCGAATACTTCCAGCGGCCGCGTCACATAGTCGGCCGGCGTGGCAATCGCCACCAGTGGAAGCACGACATCGCACTTCTTCACCTGGTACTCTATCCACTCGTGGTTGATCGTGATGTCGCCTTCGAAGAAGTGGAAGCGAGCGTTCGCCCTGAACTCGTCGATCCGCTCGCTTTGCATGTCCATGCCGTACACGGACCAGTCGGTGTGCGCCAGGATCCGCCGGGTCAGATGGTGGCCGATAAAACCGTTCACGCCGAGGATGAGAATCTTCTTCATGATCGCCTCTCAGCGTCCCTCCAGAGAAAGCGCACCAACAATTCCAAGTGCGCAATCGATTGCTTCGGCCGAGACCGGCACGCCGTCGAGCTCTGCCTCGAGGATGCGCAGCACGCCACCGCCACCGCAGTCGACATAGCAGCCGCCACCGTCGACGTACAACGTTGCACTGCTGAACCGCCGCAGTCGTTTCGGCTCCCGTGCAGTCCTCAGGATACGCAGCGTGCGTCCTCTGATTATCGTGAAGGCACCCGGATACGGCGGAGCCACTCCGCGAACGAGGTCATGTATGGCGTTCGCGCTGGCACTCCAGTCGATCCGGCCGTCTTCTGGCCGCCTGCGCCCGAAATAGGTGGCCGCGGCGGCGCATTGGGGGCGGCTGCGCGCGGTACCATCAACGAGTGCCGGTAGGCTGCGCCACAACGCGACTTCCGCAGATACCGTGATCTTTCGAAAGACGTCGAACGCAGTGTCGTCCGGCAGGATAGGCACCGCTTCCTGATCGACTATATCGCCGGCGTCGGGCTTCTCGGTCATGTGGTGCAGGGTGGCGCCGGTTCGTGTCTCGCCCCGAATCACCGCCCAATTCACCGGAGCACGGCCGCGGTACCTGGGTAACAGGGACCCGTGCATATTGAGGGCGCCGAGCTTTGCCAGGTTGAGCACACGGGTGCTCAACATCTGGCGGTAATAGAACGAAAAGATGAAGTCGGGTGCGAGTGTAGCCACACGCTGCACGAATGCCTTGTCATCGACATCGTCCGGCAGCGCGACCTCGATCCCGCGCGAAATAGCGGTTTCGACTACGCTCGCAAACGCCGCCCCTTCCTCCGGTTCCTCGTCATGGGCGACCACCAACCGCACGTCGATGCCCCCGGCAAGCAGCACCAGCAGGCAACGCACACCCACATCGTGATTAGCGAATACCACCGCGCTGGCTGCGCAGCTCATCGGAGCGCCTCGGCACGCGCACTCGCCGGCTGGCGCGGTTCGAGTATCTCCCGCACCACGAAGCGGGGGCGGGCCCTGACCTGCTCGTAGATGCGACTGACGTACTCGCCGAGCAAGCCGATTCCGAACAGCACGATCCCGATGAGCAGAAACAGGATGGCGAACAGCGTAAAGACGCCCTCGGCTTCCGGTCCGATCATCAACCGGCGCAGGAACAGATAGACGACGAATACACCGGAGAGCAGCGACAGCGCCATGCCGAACAACGAAAAGATCCGCAGCGGCGCCACTGAG
>WHTS01000124.1 GCA_009377585.1 Betaproteobacteria bacterium | reverse complement strand
CTAAAACATTGCCCTCCTGCCAAGGAGGGCGGGACGCGCACTGCGCGGACGGGTGGTCTACTGGCATCGTCGCTCCACTCGACCATCGCCCCGCCTTCGGGCATCCTTACGAATTCCCTCGATGCGGCCGCCGGCCGCGCGCCGCCCCCCGCACAAGGGCGAAAAGGAGCATCAATGGCACCCATCGACCTCAGAAGCGACACGGTTACCAGGCCAACGGAAGCGATGCAGGAAGCGATGCGCCGCGCCGAGCTGGGCGACGACGGGCGCGAAGGCGATCCGACCGTACGCAAGCTCGAGGCGCTGGCGGCGTCCAGGGTCGGCAAGCAGGCGGCGCTGTATCTGCCGAGCGGGACCATGGCGAATCTGTGTTCGCTCCTCACCCATACCAGCCGCGGCGCCGAAGTCCTGCTCGAACGTACCGCGCACATCATCAGCTACGAGAATTCGGGCCTGTCGCTGCTGGGCGGGCTGTTCTACCGGCCCATCCCCGGCACACGTGGTGCGATGGACGTGACGGCGCTCGAGTTCGCGTTCGAATCGGGGCTTGCCTCCAAGCAGCTGGCGCCGGCGCTGGTGTGCATGGAAACCACGCACAACACCGCGGGCGGTGCGGTGCTGCCGCTCGATCACATGGCGGCGGTCGCGCGCATTGCAAGACAGAACGGCGCCAAGGTGCACCTCGACGGCGCGCGCATCTTCAACGCCGCGGTCGCCCTCGGGGTATCGGCCGACAAGATCGCCGCGCACGCCGATACGGTCTGCTTCTGCGTCTCCAAGGCGCTGAGCGCGCCGGTCGGCTCGTTGCTTTGCGGCCCTTCCGCGTTCATCGAACGGGCGCGGCACTTCCGCCGCATGCTGGGCGGCGCCATGCGCCAGTCGGGGATTACGGCGGCGGCCGGTATCATCGCGCTGGAAACAATGATAGAGCGGCTGCGCGACGATCATGCCAACGCGCGTCTTCTCGCCGAAGGTTTTCACCAGGTCGATCCGAGTTTGGTCGATCCGGGATCGATCGAAACCAACATCGTGCGCGTCGATATCTCGGGCAGCGGCCGCTCGGCCAAACGCTGGGTCGAGGAGCTCGCGGCCGAGGGCGTCGCGACCAGCGATTACGGTCGCACCCAGCTGCGCTTCGTCACCCACCGCCATATCGGTCCGGTCGAAGTGGAGCAGGCGGTTGCGGCCGTGCGGCGGGTACGGGAGCGTTCGGTGCAGCAGCCAAGACAGCGTGCTGCGGGCTGAGGAGTCGGACAATTGCCCAGCCCTGCGAGCGTGCCTTCTTGTATTGTTTACGCCTCACGTTTACGCCTCACGCCAATTGAAATTGCCCCGTCCCCATTCGTCTGAAGGAGCTTCGTTGATGAACGCGCCGCTGCTCACCTCGACGCACTGGGGCGTGTACGAGGTCGAGGTCGAAGACGGGCGCGTCGTGCGGCTGAAGCCGTTCGCGCACGATCCGCAGCCCTCGCCCATCGGCGATTCGATCCCGGGCGCGCTCACTTCGCCCACGCGCGTGCTGCGGCCGGCCGTACGCAAGAGCTATCTCGAGGGTGGCCCGGGAACGGCGCCGCACCGGCGCGGCGCCGAGGCGTTCGTGCAGGTGTCGTGGGAAAGAGCGCTCGATCTGGTCGCAGCCGAAGTCGATCGGGTGCGCAAGGACTTCGGCAATGCCTCGATCTTCGCCGGCTCCTACGGCTGGTCGAGCGCGGGCCGCTTCCATCACGCGCAAAGCCAGGTGCATCGGTTCATGAACTGCGCCGGCGGCTACGTTGCGCACGTCGGCACGTACAGCCTCGGCGCGGCGCGCACGCTCTTGCCGCATATCGTCGGCGATATGGATGGGCTGCGCGGCCAGCACACGCCCTGGACCGTGCTCGAGCAGCATTGCAAGCTCTTCGTCGCCTTTGGCGGCGTGCCGCTGCGCAACACCCAGGTGAACTCGGGCGGCGCGTCGCAGCACGAAGTGGGCGTGTGGCTGCGGCGTCTGGCAGCGGCCGGCGTGCAACTCGTCAACGTGAGCCCGGTGCGCAGCGACCTGGTGACGACACGCGCCGTCGAGTGGATTCCGATCCGGCCGAACACCGACGCGGCCTTCATGCTGGCGCTCGCGCACACCCTCGTCGCCGAAGGCCGGCATGACGAGCGCTTTCTCGCCAGTCACTGCGTGGGGTTCGAGCGGCTGCGCGCCTATCTCATGGGCGAAACCGACGGCGTGGCGAAGGACGCGGCATGGGCAGCGCGCATCTGCGACGTATCGGCCGACACCATCGTCGACTTGGCGCGGCGCCTGGCAGCCAACCGCAGCATGATCACGGCCAGCTGGTCGCTGCAGCGCGCCGACCACGGCGAGCAGCCGTACTGGCTCACCATCGCGCTGGCCGCGATGCTGGGGCAGATCGGGCTGCCGGGTGGGGGCTTCGCGCTGGGCTACGGCTCGGTGAACGCGGAAGGCGCGGATGCGCATGCCTATTCCGGGCCGGTGTTGCCGCAGGGAACTAACGCGGTCAAGACGCCGATCCCGGTTGCGCGCATCTCCGACATGCTGCTCGACCCGGGCGGAGAATACGATTTCGACGGCAAGATCTGCGCCTATCCCGATATCCGGCTCGTCTACTGGTGCGGCGGCAACCCGTTCCATCACCACCAGGATCTGAACCGGTTGATCGCGGCCTGGCGCAAGCCCGAGACCATCGTCATCCACGAGCAGTTCTGGACCGCGGCGGCCAAGCATGCCGACATCGTGCTGCCGGCGACCACCTCGCTCGAGCGCGACGACATCGGCTCGTCCGGGCGCGACCGGTACATGATCGCGATGAAGAAGGCGGTCGAAGCGCCGGGCGAAGCGCGCGACGATTACGCCATATTCGCCGAGATCTCGCGGCGCATCGGAACGCATCGCGCCTACACCGAGAACCGCGACGCGAGCGGGTGGTTGCGTTATCTCTTCGAAGCGTCGCGCGAGCGCGCCGACCGCTACGGCGTCGAGCTGCCGGGCTTCGACGAGTTCTGGGCCCAGGGTTATTTCGAAGTGCCCAAGCCGGCCGAGCCGCACGTCATGCTGCGCGATTTCCGCGCCGATCCGGATGCGAATCGCTTGCCGACGCCGTCGGGCCGCATCGAGATCTTCTCCGAGCGCATCGCGTCGTTCGGCTATGCCGACTGCCCGGGTCATCCGGCATGGATCGAGCCGGTCGAGTGGCTGGGCGAGCAGGTCTCGCGCTATCCACTGCATCTCATCTCCAGCCAGCCGGCGACCAAGCTGCACTCGCAATACGATCACGGCGTCGTCAGCCGCGAGCGGAAGATCCACGGACGCGAGCCGATCCGTATGCACCCCGACGATGCGGCGGCGCGCGGATTGCAGGCCGGGGACATCGTGCGCGTCTTCAACGACCGCGGGCAGTGCCTTGCCGGCGTGCGTATGGAACCGGGGCTCAAGCGCGGCGTGGTGCAGATGTCGACCGGCGCCTGGTACGATCCCCTGGTGCCCGGGGAGATCGGCACGCTCGACAAGCATGGCAATCCGAACGTGCTGACGCTCGACAAGGGCACGTCGAAGCTCGCGCAGGGCGCCAGCGCGCACACCTGCCTGGTGGAGATCGAGCGCTACACGGGCGAGCTTCCCCCGATTACCGCGTTCGATCCGCCGCCGTTCGAAGCCGAATCGACATGAAATTGATCGCCGTCAATTCCCGCGTACGCGGGAATCCAGGAAAACTGCTCGTACCCCCCTGGATTCCCGTTTTCACGGGAATGACGGCGCAGAACCGAATGGACCGTCATTCCCGCGTACGCGGGAATCCAGGAATGGGTCACGCCTCCTGGTTTGCCGTTTGCACGGCAATGACGGCGCAGCAGCCAGGGAGATGCAGATGTTCGATCTGAAAGACAAGGTCGCCTTGATCACGGGGTCGACGCGCGGCATCGGCAAGTCGATCGCCGAGGAGATGGCCGGCGCGGGCGCCAAGGTCGTCATCTCCAGCCGCAAGGCAGACGCGTGCGAGGGCGTGCTGAAGGAATTCCAGGCGCGCAAGCAGGAAGCGATCGCGGTGCCGTGCAATGTCGGCTACAAGGAGCAGCTGCAAAGCCTGGTCGATCGCACCCTGGCGCAATGGGGTCGCATCGACATCGTCGTGTGCAACGCCGCCTCCAATCCTGTGTTCGGCCCGCTCATCAAGGTCTCGGACGAAGCCTTCGACAAGATCATGCTCACCAACGTGAAGAGTGTGTTCTGGCTCGCCAACATGGCGATACCGCAGATGGCGGAACGAGGCGGCGGCTCGGTGGTGATCATCTCCAGCATCGGCGCGCTTCGCGGCAGCAACGTGAACGGCCTGTACGGCACCTCGAAGGCCGCCGAAGCCGGGCTGTGCCGCGCGCTTGCGGTCGAGTGGGGGCCGAAGAACGTGCGCGTCAACTGCATCCTGCCCGGCCTCATCAAGACCGATTTCGCCCGCGCGCTGTGGGAAGACGAGGAGCGGCGCAAGCGCCGCGAGGAATTGACGCCACTCAGGCGCCTGGGCGAGCCGAAGGACATCGGCGGCGTGGCCGCGTTTCTTGCCTCCGATGCCGCCGCCTACATCACCGGGCAGATGATCGTCGCCGACGGTGGCACGACCATCGCGCCCTGACGCCCGTCCATTCGCTGCCGACCATTCATTCATCGAACAAAGGAATCCGCTCATGGCCACGCATCCGGCATATCCCGAAGTCCTCCTCCATATCGACGGCGCCTGGTGCAAGGCGGCTTCCGGCAAGACGCTGGCGGTGGTGAATCCGGCCACCGGCGATCCGATCGGCACCGTTGCCCATGCCGAACGCGCCGATCTCGACCGCGCCCTGGAAGCCGCGCAGAAAGGCTTTGCCACCTGGCGCAAGACCTCCGCCTTCGAGCGCTACAAACTGATGCGCAAGGCCGCCGAGCTCATGCGCGCGCGTGCCGAAAGCATAGGGCCGCTGCTGACAATGGAGCAGGGCAAGCCGGTCGCGGAGGCGAAGCAGGAAGCATTGGCCTCCGCCGACATCATCGACTGGTTTGCCGAGGAAGGCCGGCGCACGTATGGGCGCGTCATCCCGGCGCGCGCTACCGGTGTCTATCAGTTCGTGGTGAAGGAGCCGGTCGGACCGGTCGCCGCCTTCACGCCGTGGAACTTCCCGATCAACCAGGTAGTGCGCAAGCTTTGCGCCGCGGTCGCCAGCGGCTGCTCGATCATCGTGAAGGGACCGGAAGAGACCCCCGCATCGCCGGCCGAGCTCGTTCGCGCGTTCGTCGACGCCGGCGTGCCGGCAGGCGTGGTGAACCTCGTCTACGGCGTGCCGGCGGAGATATCGAGCTACCTGATTGCGCATCCGGTCATCCGCAAGATCTCGTTCACCGGCTCGACCGCGGTGGGCAAGCAGCTCGCCGCGTTGGCGGGCCAACACATGAAGCGGGTGACCATGGAGCTGGGCGGTCATGGCGCCGTGCTGGTGTTCGATGACGCCGACATCGATGCGGCCAGTCGGATGCTGGCTGCGGCGAAGTTCCGCAACGCCGGCCAGGTGTGCGTCTCGCCGACGCGCTTCCTGGTGCAGGAGAAGGTGTTCGATGATTTCGTCGGAAAATTCGTCGCCGCGACCGGCAAGGTGAAGGTTGGCGACGGCCTCGAGGACGGCACGACCATGGGGCCGCTCGCCAACACCCGGCGCGTGCGTGCGATCGAGACCTTCGTCGACGACGCGCTCAAGACCGGGGCCGAGCGCAAGACGGGCGGAAGCCGCATCGGCGAGAAGGGCAACTTTTTCGAGCCGACGGTACTGACGCATGTACCGAAGACCGCCCGGGCGATGAACGAGGAGCCGTTCGGGCCGCTGGTGATGATCAATCCGTTCGGGGCGTTCGACGAGGCGGTGAGCGAGGCGAACCGGCTGCCCTATGGTCTGGCGGCGTATGCGTTCACCCGCTCGGCCAAGACCGCGACGGCCGTGGCGAACGAGGTCGAGACGGGCATGATGACGATCAACCACCTGGGACTGGCGCTGCCCGAGGTGCCGTTCGGCGGCGTGAAGGATTCCGGCTACGGTACCGAGGGCGGTGCGGACGCGCTCGAGGCTTACCTCGTGTCGAAGTTCGTGACCCAGACGGGGGTGTGAGTTCGAGTGAAGGATGAAAAGTGAAGGGTGAAGGATGCGGCGCCCTCCGGCGCAATGCGGCTACGGCGATGGTCATAGCGCCGTTTCACGCTTCACCTTTCACGCTTCACTCCGGCAAGCTCTGCTGATTCACCATGCCCATATCCGTCGGCCTCTTCGTCACCTGCCTGGTGGACCTGATGCGCCCGCGCATCGGGTTCGCGGCATTGACGCTGCTCGAGCGCGCCGGCTGCGACGTGATCGTACCGTCCGCCCAGACCTGCTGCGGCCAGCCGGGCTACAACTCGGGTGACCGCGCCGGGGCGAGGAAGCTCGCGCAGAAGCTGATCGGCGAGTTCGAGCACTGCGAATACGTCGTGGCGCCGTCCGGCTCCTGCGCCGGAATGATCCGCGCGCACTATCCGGAGCTGTTCGCAGATGCGCCCGAATGGCAGGTGCGCGTGCAGGCGCTCGCCGCCAGGACCTACGAGCTCACGGACTTTCTCGTGCGCGTGGCGAAGCTTGCCGACGTTCCGGGCACGTTCGAAGGCAGGGTCACCTATCACGACTCGTGCTCGGGCCTGCGCGAGCTCGACATCAAACGCCAGCCGCGCGAATTGCTGGCCAAGGTGGCTGGCCTCACGCTCGGCGAGATGGATGAGGCCGAGGCGTGTTGCGGCTTCGGCGGCACGTTCGCGATCAAGTTCGGCGACATCTCGACCCGCATCGTCGACGTGAAATGCGACCGCATCGCGCAAGCGCAGGCTAAAGCGGTCGTGCTGGGCGATCTCGGCTGCATGCTCAACATCGAGGGCCGTCTGCGCCGCCGCGGCGACACCCGCACGCAGGTGCTGCACGTGGCCGAAGTGCTGGCCGGCGGCGCGGATTAGCGAGCGCACATGCAAGTCGCCTCGATGCACTTCAAGCCGCGAGCCAGCGAGAAGCTGGCCGACCCGCACCTGCGCGAAGCGCTCGACGGGCTCAAGCGCCGCTTCGTGCCGGGGCGCGCGGCCGTGATGGCGGAGGTGGACTTCGAGGCGACCCGGGAAGTAGCCGCCGCGATTCGGCAACGCGCGCTCGATCATCTCGATTTCTTTCTCGAGCTGTTCGAGCGCAACGCCACCGCCCGCGGCGCAGTGGTGCACTGGGCCGAGACGACGCAGGACGTGAACGAGATCGTGGCTGCGATCGCGCGCGAGAACGGGGTGCGCAAGGCGGTCAAGTCCAAGTCGATGGTGAGCGAGGAGTGTGCGCTCAACGATGCGCTCGAAGCTGCCGGCATCGAAGTGGTCGAGACCGATCTGGGCGAATACATTCTCCAGCTCGGCCACGAGCCGCCGTCGCACATCATCGCGCCCGTGATCCACAAGACGCGCGACCAGGTCTCCGATCTATTTGCCGAGAAGCATCGCACCCCGCGCAAGACCGACATCGACCAGCTCACGCGCGAAGCGCGCGAGCTGCTGCGCCCGCACTTCCTGAGCGCGGACATGGGCATCACGGGCGCCAATTTCATCGTCGCCGAAACCGGTTCGACGCTCATCGTCACCAACGAAGGCAACGGGCGCATGGCCACCACGCTTCCCCGCATCCACGTGGCGATCACCGGCATCGAGAAGGTGGTGCCGACGCTGGAGGACGTGGCGACGCTCATGCGCCTGCTGCCCCGATCGGCCACCGGCCAGTCGATCAGCAACTACGTTTCGATCACCACCGGAACGCGCGCCGAGGGCGACCTGGAGGGGCCCGAGCAGTTCCACGTGATCCTGCTCGACGGCGGCCGCTCGAAAATCCTGGCGAGCGAGCTGCGGGCGATTCTGCGCTGCATCCGCTGCGGCGCGTGCATGAATCACTGTCCGGTCTATCAGAGCGTCGGCGGTCATGCCTACGGCTGGGTCTATCCCGGGCCGATGGGCTCGGTGCTCACGCCCAGCTACGTCGGCATCGAGAACGCGCTCGATCTGCCGCATGCGGCCACGCTGTGCAATCAGTGCGGCGTCGTATGCCCGGTGAAAATTCCGCTGCCCGAGCTCATGCGAAAGCTGCGCGAGAAACAATATCAGCGCGGCTTGCGGCCGTGGCACGAGCGCACGGCGCTGGCGGGATGGGCGTGGCTCGCATCGCATCCGCGCCTCTATGCCTGGGCGACGGCCGTCGGGGTGAAGGCGCTCGCGCGGATGGGCGGTGGGCGCGGGATGATCACTTGGCTGCCGTTCGGCCGCGGTTGGACCGACGGCCGTGACATGCCCGCGCCCGAAGGCAAGACGTTTCGCGAGCTGTATGCTCGCAAGCACGCTCCCCTCTCCCCCCGGGAGAGGGGTTGGGGGTGAGGGGGGGGGGGGGGAGAGAGAAAAGGCAGGCGCACGACGCAAATTTTCCCTCACCCTCGGTCCCTCTCCCAAAGGGAGAGGGAAGTTAAAACCCCGCTCTCCCCGGGATCGGCTTGTGGGTGAGGGGGGCGAAATCTCCCCTCTCCCTCCGGGAGAGGGGCAGGGGTGAGGGAAGATTTCAGGAGAAGCACATGAGCATAGTCGACACGAACACAACCGGAACGCTGCCGCTGTGGATCGGCGGCAAGGCGGTCGCCGCCACCGGCACGCGCACCGGCAGCATCACCAACCCAGCCACCGGCGAAGTGATCCGCAAGGCGCCGATGGCCAACGCGGCCGACATCGATGCCGCGGTGCGCGCGGCCACGCAGGCATTCGAGCAATGGCGCGAAACGCCGCCGCTGCGCCGCGCTCGCGTGCTCACTCGCTTCCGCGAGTTGCTGGAGGCGAACCGCGACGAGCTCGCGCGGCTGATCACGCAGGAGCACGGCAAGACGCTGGCCGACGCCGCGGGCTCGCTTCAGCGCGGCATCGAGGTGGTCGAATTCGCATGCGGCGTGCCGCACCTGCTCAAGGGCGAGCATGCCGAGGACGTGGGCCGCGGTATCGACTGCCACTCGATGCTGCAGCCGCTCGGGGTTTGCGCCGGCATCACGCCGTTCAATTTCCCCGTGATGGTGCCGCTGTGGATGTTTCCGGTTGCGATCGCCTGCGGCAATACCTTCGTGCTGAAACCGTCCGAAAAGGATCCGTCGCCGGCCTTGCGCATGGCGGAACTGGCGACGGAAGCGGGATTGCCCGACGGCGTGCTCAACGTCGTGCACGGCGACAAGGAGGCGGTCGACGCGCTGCTCGATCACCCGGGCATCCGCGCCGTATCCTTCGTCGGCTCGACGCCGATCGCGCGCTATGTCTACGAGACGGCCACGCGCAACGGCAAGCGCGTGCAGGCGCTCGGCGGGGCCAAGAACCACGCCGTGGTGCTGCCGGACGCCGATCTCGAGTTCGCCACGGACGCAGTGATCGGCGCCGCCTACGGCTCGGCCGGTGAGCGCTGCATGGCCATATCCGCAGTCGTCGCCGTCGGTGCGATCGGCGACAAGCTGGTCGACAGCATTCGCGACAAGGCCGCCAAGCTGCCGGTCGGTCCGGGCGATCAGGGCGGGATCGAGATGGGGCCGCTGGTCACGCGCGAGCATCGCGACAAGGTCAAGGGTTACGTCGACAAGGGGGTGCAGGAAGGCGCACAGCTGGTGCTCGACGGACGCGCGTTCGAGGTATCCGGGCGCGAAAACGGTTTCTTCATCGGGCCGACGCTGTTCGATCAGGTGAAGCCGGAGATGACGATTTACAAGGACGAGATCTTCGGCCCGGTCCTGGTCGTGCTGCGCGCCGAGAGCCTGGAGGACGCGATCGACCTCATCAACCGCAATCCCTACGGCAACGGCACGGCGATCTTCACGCGCTCGGGCGGCGCGGCGCGCCGCTTCCAGAACGAGATCGAAGTCGGCATGGTCGGCATCAACGTGCCGATCCCGGTGCCGATGGCGTTTTTCTCCTTCGGCGGCTGGAAGAGCTCGCTCTTCGGCGATCTGCACGTGCACGGCATGGAAGGGGTCTACTTCTATACACGCACCAAGGTCATCACCACGCGCTGGACCGAGGACAGGCCTGTCGGCAGCGCCTTCGTCATGCCGACTCTCGGCCGCTGAGCGCCACCGCGTGACAACGGCGCGCGACCGGATACTCGAACGCGTGCGCGCCGCGCTCGGGCGCAACGGGCCGTTGCCCGCTGCGGCGGCCGGGCCGCTGCACGCGTACGTCGCGCAGCATGCCGCGGGACCGCGCCCTCGCGCGGACTGGGAACCAGTAGCGCGCTTTCGCGAGCGGGCCCTGGCTTTGTCTTCGACGCTCGACGAGGTCGAGACGCTGGCGAGCGTGCCGCAGGCGGTGGCGCGCTATCTCGCGCGGATGAATCTGCCGCGAAGCATCGTGGTATGGCGCGAGTTCGCGCACCTCGACTGGCAGCGCGGCGGGATCGAGGCCGAAGCGCGCAAGGCGACGGGCTCCGACCGGGTCGGCATCACCGGATGTTTCTGCGCCATCGCCGAGACCGGAACGCTGCTGCAGCTATCCGCCGCCGGCCGGCCCGCGTCGACCAGCCTCCTGCCCGAAACGCACATCGCGATCGTGCCCGCCGCCCGGATCGTGAACGGCATGGAAGACGCCTGGGCGCTCGTCCGCAGCGAATGCGACGTCCTGCCACGAGCGGTGAATTTCATCTCCGGTCCCTCGCGCACCGCGGACATCGAGCAGACGCTCGTGCTGGGCGCGCATGGCCCGTACCGTGTTCACATCGTCGTCGTGCACGGATGATGCCCCGTTCGCCCGCAGCGGGCAGCGCAAGACGCTGTACGATCGCCGCACGGCGAAGTAGCGACAAAAACAACCGCGAAATCGCGGCCATGATCGAGCGCTGTCTGGGCAAGAATGTGCGCTGAGCATCCGCGCATTCGCATTTCATGATGAGTCGTGTTCTTTCACGCCTGACTTTCGGGCCGAGGCGCTGGCTGGCCCCGGCGGCGCTGGCGCTGCTGTCCGGCGTCCATTGCCCAGCGACTGCCCAGCCGGGCGGCGCAAGCGCAGCCAATACGGTGTTCGAGGCCGTATCGAAGAGCGTCGTATCGGTGCACGTGTTCGAAGGCAAGCCGGGGGCGCGCAAGCGGGTCTCGCTCGGCAGCGCGGTCGCCATCGCGCGCGGGCGCGTGGTGACCAATTGCCACGTGCTCGCATGGGGCCTGTCGTCCGCGACCAACCCGCGCGAGCTCCCGATCGAAGTCAAGGTCGCGGGCGTGCGCACGGCCTTGAAGGCGCGGCTCGCCAACGCCGATCCGGCGCGCGATCTTTGCGTGCTCGAGGTGGCCGGCCTGGATGCTCCGCCGGCCGTCGTCGGCACCACGCGCGGCCTCAAAGTCGGCCAGCCCGTCTACGCCGTCGGCGCTCCCCGTGGGCTCGAGCTGACGTTGTCGAGCGGAATCATATCTTCGCTGCGCCGTAATCTCCTGGGCAAGGATTTCCCGGACGACTCGGTGCCGATCATCCAGACCGATGCGGCGATTTCGGGAGGCTCGAGCGGCGGGGGATTGTTCGACGGCGACGGACGCCTCATCGGCATCACCAGCTTCGGCGTCCGGGACGGGCAGAATCTCAATTTCGCGCTTCCCGCGGAATGGATCCGGGATCTCTCGCTGCGCGGCGTCGACGCTAACGACTTCGCCGACATCCTGGCTTACTGGCGCAAGCGACGGCAGGGCGGCGCGGGCGCGGAGGGCGTGGCTGCGGATGGCGGCCGCTGGGTATTCGCGGCCAAGAGCCCGCAAGGCTACAACGTCTATCTCGACACGGGCCGGCTCACCCGCTCCGGAACGCAGGCGCAGATCTGGATCCTGCACAACTTCGAAGCGCCGGTCGACCGGCGCAGCGTCGACACGGTGCAGTCCCGGGTGTTGCTGGCCGAAATCGATTGTGCCGGCGCGCGCTGGACCTTGCGCCACGCCGCGACCTACACGGCGCACTTTGCCGACGGGCGGCGCCTGTCCGCGGAAGACCTGCACCCGACCGAAGCCGACTATCGGCCCACGACGCCCGGTGGTGTCATGGATACCCTGCGCCGGGCGGCGTGCAGTTAGAGCGGATTGCTGCGGCCCGATTGCCGGGCGCTCCGGTTGCCGCCACGCGTGCTGACGCAGGCCTTTCGCGCGCCTATTCCACGTCGATCGCGCCCGACTTGATCAGGCCGCGCAGGCGGTCCGCTTCGGTGTTCATGAATTTGGTGAAGTCCTCCGGCGTGCCGCCGCCGATCTCCAGTCCGAGCTGATCGAGCCGCTGCTTCACATCCGGCAGCCCGAGCGCGCGATTGACCTCGCCGTTGAGCTTCTGCACGATCGCAGGCGGCAGCTTGGCCGGACCGGCGAGGCCGAACCAGACGATTGCTTCGGCGTTCTTGATCCCCTGCTCCTCCAGGGTCGGCAGGTCGGGCAGGACGCTTTGACGCTTCTTCGCGGCGATCGCGAGCGCCTTCAGCCGACCCGCTTTGAGATGCGCCTCGCCACTCACCGAAGTCGTGTACATGACATTGACCTGCCCACTGATGATGTCGATGAAGGCGGGCGCCGTTCCCTTGTAGGGAATATGCGTGACCTGCACCTTGGTTGCGGCCTGGAACAGCGCCAGGCCGATGTGCAGGCTGGAGCCGTATCCCGACGACGCCCACGTCAGCTTGCCGGAGCGGGCATACGCCACCAGCTCGGGTGCAGTACTCGGCGGAAACTTCGAATTGGCGACGATGATGAGCGGGGCATAGCCGAAGAACACGATCGGCCTGAAGTCCTCGAAGCGGTACGGCGGCTTCTTGCGCAGCAGAATGTTGTTGATATTCGGCCCGGGATTGGCCGAGAGCAGCGTGTAGCCGTCCGGGGCGGACTTGGCGACGATCTCGCCGCCGAGGAGGCCCCCGGCGCCGCCGCGGTTGTCGATGACGTATTGCTGGCCGATGCTTTCGGTGAGCTTCTGCGCCAGCAGGCGGGCGATGATGTCGTTCGATGCGCCGGGCGCGAACGGAACGACCCAACGCACCGGCCGGCTCGGATAGTTTGCCGCATCGGCGGCGGCCGAGGGCTGCGCCGGCGCCACCATGGCGAGCGCGACCAGACACGGCAGATAACGATGTGCAATCACGGCTTGCTCCTTTTCGATCGTGTGATGACCAGCCGCAACGAAGCCGCGCCCCGGCTTGCTCGGAGCGCACGACTATGCAATCGCGGTGCGGCGAGATTATCACGAGCCGCATCGCATCGAGCTTGGCCCGGCTCGGCCGAACTCATGTCTGCCATCGGGATATGCGCCATGGCCGCTCGCTCGATCCCGCTCGCGCCCGCGGCTGCGGTTGCGGTTGCGGTTGACAATCCGCGCAGCCATCACAAAGGCTGCGCCAGCGCGCCGGCAGGCTCGGCATGCTGGTATAGTGGCGCGAGAGAGGAGCTTCAGATGGTCGCACACGCCCGCCCCGTCGGACCCGGCCGCTACCGCGAAAGCCACGGCCGCTACTTCGAGGAATTCGAGATGGGCGCGGTGTACGAGCACAGACCGGGGCGCACGATCACCGAGGCCGACAACATCCAGTTCTCGCTGCTGACGATGAATTTCCACCCGCTGCATTGCGACAGCGCGTATGGCGCCAAGAGCGAGTTCGGGCGCTGCCTGGTGAACAGCGGCCTCACCATTGCGATCGTGCTCGGGATGAGCGTCGCGGACGTGAGCGCCAAGGCGACCGCCAACCTGGGCATCGACAAGCTGCGGCTGACCGCGCCGGTGTTTCCGGGCGACACCATTTATGCGGAATCCGAAGTCGTCGCCAAGCGCGAATCGAACAGCCGGCCCAACGAGGGTCTGGTGACGGTGCGCACCACGGCGCGCAAGGCCGACGGGACGGTCTTCATGATCTTCGAGCGCACGGCGTTGATTCCGAAGCGCGGCCACGCGGTCGAGGACCGCATCGATCTCTAACGTCGCGTAAATGCCATATCGCTTGTCCCCTCACTCCCAACCCCTCTCTCAAGAGGAGAGGGGAGCCTACCGCCCGGAACAGAAGGACGAGGCGCTGCTGGAGGCGATCGACGCATTCCTCGCCCGCGAAGTGCGGCCGGTCGCGCGCGAGCTGGATCATTCCGACACATGGCCCGCCGATATCGTCGAAAAGATGCGCGCGATGGGCCTCTTCGGCTGCATCATCGAGGAGCGCTATGGCGGGCTTGGCCTGACCGCGGCCACCTATGCGCGCATCATCGAACGCATCTCGGCGGTGTGGATGTCGCTCGCCGGCATCGTCAATTCACATCTCATCATGGCGGCCCTGGTGCAGCGCGCGGGCACCGAGGAGCAAAAAGAGCGCTACCTGCCGCGCTTCGCAAGCGGCGAGCTGCGCGGCGGGCTGGCATTGACCGAGCCCGATTGCGGCACCGACCTGCAGGCGATTCGCATGGCCGCCCGGCGCGACGGCGAGCACTATGTGATCGACGGCATCAAGACCTGGATCTCGAACGGCATCCAGGGCCATTGCGTCGCGCTGCTGGCGAAGACCGACACCCAGGCCGAGCCGCGTCATCGCGGCATGAGCGTTTTCATCTGCGAGAAGGGTCCGGGCTTCGAGGCGAGCCGCAAGCTCGAGAAGCTCGGCTACAAGGGCATCGACAGCGCCGAGCTGGTATTCCAGAGCTATCGCGTGCCCGCTGCCAATCTGATCGGCGGCGTCGAGGGGCGCGGATTGCAGCACGTCCTCGCCGGGCTCGAGCTCGGCCGCATCAACGTCGCGGCGCGAGGGGTCGGCATCGCCCGCGCGGCGCTGGATGACTCGGTTCGCTACGCGCAGCTGCGGCGCACGTTCGGAAAACCGATCAGCGAGCACCAGGCAATCCAGCTGAAGCTCGCCGACATGGCTACCCGGGTGGAAGCAGCGCGCCTGCTGACCGCTGCCGCGGCCGACGCTTACGACCACGGCGCGCGCTGCGACATGGAAGCCGGGATGGCGAAGCTGTTCGCGACCGAAGCCGCGGTGGAGAATTCGCTCGAGGCGATGCGCATCCACGGCGCCTATGGCTATTCGAAGGAGCTGGACATCGAGCGCTATTACCGCGATGCGCCGTTGCTGGTGATCGGCGAGGGCACCAATGAATTGCAGCGCATCATCATCGCGCGCCAGCTGGTCCAGCGCCATCCGGCGTGAGGCTAGTGTCCTGCATTCGATCCGGCATCCCACCGCGTCATGATTGACGATCCCACCTTGGCATCGATTGCGTTCGCGGCTGCGTTGATCGCGGCGGGTGCGTTTGCCGCGGCCTGGTGGTCACGCCAGCGCCGGCTGCGCGCGCTGCGCCAGGAATGCGAGCGGCTGCGCAGCGTGGCCGCGGAGAAGGAGTCTTCGCTCGCTCGCACGCTCGTGCGTTGCGACGAGCTGCAAGGCAGCCTGGGCGCGCTGCACGACAAGCTCGGGCACGACGAGACGCAGATCGGGCAGTTGCGCGATCTGGTCAAGGTGCACGTCGCGCGCAGGCGCGAGTTCGACGAATGGGCGAATCCGATCCGCGCATCCCTGGGCGATGCCTTCGGCCATACGCTGCGCACGCTGAAAGAACAGATCGCGCGGCAGGAGTTCGCACTGCGACGCCAGGAACGGATCGTGACCGATGCCGAAAGCCAGTATCTCGGCAAGCGCGACGAGCTCGAGCGCATGCGCCGGGAGCTCACGCTCAAGAACTACCACATCGCCGCGTTGAACGAGCGCTTCATCCGCGTGGAGGAGCGCATGCAGGATCTGAGCGCACAGGTCGCGTCGATCGGGTTGGCTCGCGGCCCGCGCACCGAGCGCGATCCGGCCGCCGCGACGACGGCAACGAGCGGGCTGCCGATATCGCCGGAAACCGAGCGCTTCGGCCTGGACAAGGGCGAGTCGCGCGACTGGATGGAAGTGCTGGACAACTGGCACCGGCAATTGCACGAGCGTCTGGATCGCCTGGACGAGCTGCAAGCTCAGTTGCGCACCGGCGGCTCGCGTCCCGGCGCGGCCCGCACGCCGCAACCGGGACGCACCGGCGAGGCGGGCTCGGCGTAGGCGGCAACGTCGTGATTCGCATCGGGACCTTCATGCCGGCTCGTTTGCAAACCACACCACCCCGGCGCTTCGCGCCACCCCTCCTCATGAGAGGAGGGGAAGGCTTTAA